>JBKHJQ010000123.1:0-6951 GCA_046538055.1 Actinomycetota bacterium | reverse complement strand
CGGAGACAGACGTCATGGCGTCACCATGGTGCCGATGCCCTCCGAGGTGAACACCTCCAGGAGGAGGGCATGCTGGACACGGCCGTCCAGGATGTGCGCTTGGGAGACGCCGTCTTCCAGGGCTTCGGCCACCGACTGCAGCTTGGGAAGCATCCCGCCCTCCATCCCGTCCAGGAGCCCCCGCAGGTCTTCCAGGTTCATGCGGGAGATGAGGCTGAGGGGGTCTTCCGCCTGCTGGTACACGCCCTCCACGTCGGTGAGGTAGATCAGCTTCTGGGCGCGCAGAGCCCGGGCCAGGGTGCTGGCGGCGGAGTCGGCGTTGACGTTGTAGACCTTCCCGTCGTCCCCCCGGGCGATGGATGCCACCACCGGCACCAGACCCTGGTCCACCATGCCCTGGACGAAGCGGGTGTTGACCGATGTGATGTTCCCGACGAAGCCGAGCCGCTCGTCCCGGGGGGTGGCCCGGAACAGGTCGGCGTCCAGGCCGTTCACCCCGATGGCGGAAGCGCCTCGCCCGTTGAGGAAACGGACGATCTCGGGGTTGATCACCCCCACCAATGTGCGCTGGACCACTTCGATGGTGGCGGCGTCGGTGACCCGTAGTCCGTCGACCCAGTTCGGTTCGATCCCCTCGGCCGCCATCGCCGCCGAGATCTGGGGCCCGCCCCCGTGGACCACCACCGGCCGGATACCCACCATCGCCAGCAACGTGACGTCCCCCGCGAAGCTCTCCCGCAGGACGGGATCTTCCATGGCCGACCCCCCGTACTTGATCACCACCGTGGTGTTGCGGAACTGCTTGATGTAGGGAAGGGCCTCCATCAGTATCCGGGCCCTCCCCATGGAGTTGGCGATGCGGGTCTTCTGCACGTCGGGCCTGCTGTGACCGATCACGATCTCTCCCCGTTGAAGCGGACGTACTCGGGTGTGAGGTCGGTGGTGAGCAGGGAGCACGTTCCGGGCCCATCCCCGACTCGCACGGTCACGGTGAAGTCCCCGCCCATCTTCTCGGACACGGGGCCGTGGTCCACCCCGGCGTCGACGCCCCCTTCCGCCACCACCACACCCTCGTAGGCGACCGAGGTGGATCCGGGGTCGAACGGCTGTCGGGTAGAGCCCAGGGCGGCCAGCACCCGACCCCAGTTGGGATCGGCTCCGTAGAAGGAGGCCCGCACCAGGGCGGAGTCTGCCACCGCCCGGGCCAGAGTGAGGGCGGCGGCGTCGTCGGCCGCGCCCCGCAGATCGATCGTCACCACCCGGGAGGCTCCCTCGGCGTCCTCGGCCATCTGGCGGGCAAGTCCCCGGCACACCTGCTCCAGGCCGGCCCCGAAGTCTCCCGCCTCGGGCCGGACGCCGCTCGCCCCCGAGGCGAGCAGGACCAGGGTGTCGTTGGTGGACTCGCAGCCATCGATGTTGAGGGCATTGAACGTCCTGGCTGCCGCCTCCCGCAATGTCTCCTGGAGGACGGGGGAGGGCACGTCGGCGTCGGTGGTGACGACCGCCAGCATGGTGGCCATGTCGGGACGGATCATCCCCGCCCCCTTCGCCATCCCGCCTACCCGAAACCCCGGGCCCTCCCAGGTCTCTTCCTTGGCGCGACTGTCTGTGGTGAGAATGGCCCGCGCCGCCTCCCCGCCCCCTCGCTCGCTCAGGTCCAGGTCGCCCAGACCCGCCTCGATCCGATCGACCGGCACCACGCCGCCGATGGGCCCCGTGGAGCACACGATCACATCGGTCTTCTCACATCCCAGCCGGGCGGCGACGAGAGCCGCCGTCTGCTCGGCAGCTTCCTCCCCTCTCCGCCCGGTGGCGGCGTTGGCGCATCCGGAGCTGAGCACCACCGCCCGGGCGGACCCGTCGGAGATGTGACGGCGGGAGAGATGCACGGGTGGGGCGGCCACGGTGTTGGAGGTGAAGACGGCGGCGGCCGGGACGGGCCGGCCGGCATCTACCAGGGCGAGGTCCAGATCGCCGCTCGCCTTGATCCCGGCATACACCCCTCCAGCTGAGAAGCCCCGGGCGGAGGTGACACTCACGGCATCCACCCTGCCTGCGTCAGCCCGGTCTCCTCCGCCAGGCCCAGCGCCAGGTTGGCGGCCTGCACTGCCTGGCCCGCTGCCCCCTTCAACAGGTTGTCGATGGCACAGTGGGCGATGACGGTGCCGGTCCGCTCGTCGGCGGTGGCGGTCACGAGCGCCCGGTTGCTGCCCACCACCCACCGGGTCTGGGGCGGCTGATCGATGACATCCACGAAGGCGGCCTTGCCGTAGAAGTCCCTCAAGCAGTCGCGGGCCGCCCCGGTATCGGCCTCACCGGTCAACGTCACAGTCGCCAACAGGCCCCGCTGCATGGGGACCAGATGGGGCGTGAACACGACCCGGTGCTCTCCTCCCAGCCGGCTGTCGAGAGCCATCTCGATCTCGGGGCGGTGACGGTGGGAGGCGACGGCATAGGCGCGCACCCCTTCGTCCACCGCACCGAAGGTCAGCTCTGCCTTGACGCTCCGCCCCGCCCCCGACACCCCCGAAAGGCAATCAGCCACCATTCCCCTCCCGGAAGCGAGACCGGCCTCGATCAGCGGCACCGCCGCCAGGAGAACTGCGGTCGGATAGCAGCCCGGGGAGGCGATCGCCCTCCGGCCTGCTACGTCGAACAGCTCCGGCAGCCCGTAAACCCACTCTCTCAGCTGGGAGGGAAGGGGATGGTCTGTCCCGTAGGCCAGGGAGTAGCGCTCCGGGGTATCCAGGCGGAAGTCGCTTCCCAGGTCGACCACGATCACGTCCCGCCGTCGCAGGGCGTCTCCCACGGCGGCGGAGGCGCCGTGGGGCAGGGCCAGGAAGGCGATGTCGATGTCCCCCACCGCATCCGGGTCGTTGGGGCCCAGAAGGCGCTCCCCGTCCGGGAGCTGGGGGTGGACGTCGGCCAGCCGGGCGCCCGCCTGGGTGTGCGCGCCCAGATGGACCAGGGTCAGAGCCTCGTGCGAATCGAGGAGCCTGACCAGCTCGCCTCCGGCATAGCCCGAGGCGCCGAAGACGGCGGCCTTGTGCGACATCGACCTCATTATACGCATATGCGAATAGAAGGGAAACCTGTTCGCGATGGTCGCTGCGGTCAAACGGGGCGCCACGCCCCCGACCTTCCTCTGGCTAGGCCTCCCCGGGTGGAGGGCCCGGGTCTGTCAGTCCCCGCTCCCGGGCGAAGTCGCGCACCATGGCATACGCCTCCTCGGCCGAGTAGGGACCGTCCTCGATGCGGCGCTCCAGCAACATGTCCATGATCTCGCCCACCATGGGGCCCGGCTCGATCCCGGCGTAGGCCATGACGTCGCGACCATTGATGGGCGGGCGCAGCTTGGCCAGCTCCTCCTGCTCCATCAGCTGCTCGATGCGCTCCTCCAGCTCGTCGATCCGTCCCTGGATGGCGCGCGCCCGCTGGGGGTTGGCGGTCGTCACGTCGCAGCGCACCAGCTCGTTGAGGCGCTCCAGGAGAGGTCCGGCGTCCCGGACGTACCTCCGGACGGCAGCGTCGGTCCATCCCATCTGGAACGTGTGGGGGCGGAGATGGAGGAACACGAGCTGGGAGACGTCCGTCACCACCTGCTTGGGGAAGCGGAGCTGGCGCAGCCGCCGACGAGCGATCCGCGCCCCCACGACCTCGTGGTGGTGGAAGGTGACGCCGCCGGGACCGAATTCGCGGGTGTCGGGCTTGCCGATGTCGTGCAGCAACGCAGCCAGGCGCAGCACCAGGTCGGGGCCGGCCTTGCGGGTCACGGCGATCGTGTGGGCGAGGACGTCCTTGTGGCGATGGACCGGATCCTGCTCCATGGACAGGCCGGAGAGCTCCGGCAGGAAGCGATCGGCCAGCCCGGTGGCTACGAGCCCCTCCAGGGCGGGACCCGGGTCCGGTGCCACGATCAGCTTGGCGAACTCGTCTCGGATGCGCTCCGCCGAGACGATCTCCAGGCGATCGGCCATCCCCTCAACGGCCTTGAGGGCGGCGGGATCGGGCTCGAAGCCGAGGGTGGCCTGGAACCGGAAGAGCCGCAGCATCCGCAGAGGGTCATCCGAGAAGGAGATCTCGGGCTCGAGTGGGGTGCGGATCACCCGGGCCGCCAGGTCGGCGGCTCCTCCGTGGGGGTCCACCTGGTCTACCTCCGGAAAGGAGATGGCCATGGCGTTGATGGTGAAATCCCTCCGGGACAGATCCACTTCGATGCTGTCGGAGTACTCCACGTGCGGCTTGCGGGAGTCGTCTCGGTACACCTCCTTGCGGAAGGTGGTGACCTCCACCACTTTCCCCCTGCGCACCCCTCCCACGGTCCCGAATGCCTTCCCCACCGTGTACACGGTGTCGGCCCATCCCGTCAGGATCGACTCGATCTCGTCGGGACGGGCGTCGCTGGCGAAGTCGAAGTCGATCTCCTCCCGGCGGTCGAGGAAGGCGTCGCGCACCGAGCCTCCCACCAGATAGAGCCGGTGCCCGGCCGAGGAGAAGAGCTCTCCCAGCTGCATTGGGGGAAGGGCCGGATCCACCAGCCAGCGCATGCGCTCAGGGATCACAGGGAGCAGGATACGGCCTGAGCTGCTTCCCCCGAAGCCCGCGATGCGGGTACTGAGTGGTGGGTTCTGAGTCGTGGGTACCCGACCGACGTCGGCACGTTTGCTCTGAGACCGCCAACCCCGCAGGCCGGATCCCTTGTGAAGACCGATCAGCTGACGGTGAGGTGAGCTACCCGGTACCCACTACTCACCACCCATTACTCGGTCAGGACAGGAGCCCGGCCTCTATTGCCTTCGCCCGCAGGTGGTGGCCGTTGCGGACGTGAGGCAGGGCGGTGTCAACCGCCACCAGCCGGTCCAGGACCAGCCGCAGCACGGACTGGTCGAAGGTCTGCATCCCGAAGAACTCCGACTCCTTGATCACGTCCTGGAGGGCACTCACCGACCCACCCTCCAGGATCCACTCCTGGACCCGCTCGTTGCTCGTCAGCACTTCGCAGGCGAGGACCTGGCCGGCCTGATTGACGGTGTCGAGCAGCCTCTGGCTCACTATCCCCCGGAGGAGACCCGCCAGCTGGGTCCGGGCCATGGACTGCTGGGGAGCCGGGAAGTAGCCGATGAGTCGATTGATCGTCTCGGCCGGGTCGGTGGTGCGCATCGATGAGATGACCAGGTGACCGGTCTCTGAGGCCGTGATCGCCGCCCGGGCGGTCTCCAGGTCGTCGATCTCCGATAGGGTGATGACGTCCGCGTCCTGGCGCATCGCCGATCGAACCGCCCCGGCATAGTCCACCGTGTCGACCCCGATCTCCCGCTGGGCCACCACCGCCTTCTTGTCGGGATGCAGCACCTCGATGGGATCCTCCACGGTGACTATCGACACGCCCTTGTTCTCGTTCAGCCAGTCGATCATGGAGGCCATCGTCGTCGTCTTCCCCGACCCGGACGGGCCGGTGACGAGGATGAGGCCGTGGCCGCTCACCTCGACCAGCTTGCGGACCACAGCAGGCAGACCCAGCTCCTCGAAGCTGGGGGACCCGGGGACCACGCGCCTCAGAACCATCGACACCGAGCCCCGCTGGCGGAAAGCCGCCACCCGGAACCGTCCCACATCGGGCCGCCCATAGGCGAAATCGGCCTCTCCGTTGGCCTTGAAGTCCCGTGCGGCCCGGGAGGTGAAGAGCTCGGCGGCCAGGGTCTCGGTGTCGGCCGGCTTCAGCGGCTCATACCCGTCCAGTCGATTCAGCTCCCCGTCCACGCGCACAACGGGAGGCGAGCCCACCTTCAGGTGAAGATCGGAGGCATTCGATTCCACGACACGGCGCAGCAGGTCGTCGATCACAACGGTCATGACTGGTTCCTCGACTATGACTACGCCACCGGTATCGGACGCCAGTCCCTCCGACTGAAGCGCGGTCCTCTCACCTCAGCCCCACGACACGCCCCTTCACGCTCGTCTCCAGGCGGGCAAGCGCCCGCTGTGCCTCCGGGGGGCTCCGGTAGGGGGAGACGCCCCATCCCCGGTCGATCCCGGCCAGCGCCTCCACCACGGCCGTCACCGAATCCCGGATGGCAGGGAGGTGGTAGCCGCCCTCCAGGAACAGGATGGTGCGCGCCACCGGAGCCACCGAGGGAATGGCTGCTCCCAGGTAGGCGTAGTCGCCCTCCGTCAGACGCAACTCTGCCAGAGGATCGTGGGCGTGAGCGTCGAAGCCGGCCGACACGAGCAGCCAGTCAGGGGCGAACGCCTGCAAGGCGGGAAGGGCCAGGCGTGAGAACGCCTCCCTGTACACATCACCGGCCGTGAAGGCCGGCAGAGGGATGTTCAAGGTGGTGCCTTCGCCCGCTCCCTCTCCCACCTCCGAGGCCCTCCCCTCGTAGGGATAGAAAGGCGACTGATGGAGCGACACGTACAGGACGTCACCATCGGAGTAGAACATCGCCTGGGTCCCGTTGCCGTGGTGCACGTCCCAGTCGAGGATCGCCACACGTTCGCCCACATCCCGCAGTCGCGCTGCCGTCACCGACACGTTGTTGAACAGGCAGAAGCCCATCGCACGGTCGGGGAGGGCATGGTGACCGGGAGGGCGGACACCCACCAGGGCGGGTCCGTCGAAGCCCCCTGCCAGCCGCTCCGCCGCAGTGGGCCCGGCCCCCGCCGCCGCCAGGGCAGCCTCCCAGGACTCCCTCGACACATGGGTGTCGGCATCCAGATTCCCCCCGCCGGCAGCGCAGAGACGGCGTATCGCCTCCACATAGGCTGCGTCATGCACGACACTCAGCTCGTGGGGCGGGAGAGGAAGCGCCTCCACCTCCACGAGATCCACGTCGGCGCGGGAGACCCCCTCTGCCACCGCCCTGAGACGGGCGGGCCGCTCCGGGTGGTACAACCCGGTGTCGTGTCGAGCACTGCTGGGATGGGTCACATGCAACAGCCGCACGTTCGTAC
>JBKHJQ010000122.1:0-7034 GCA_046538055.1 Actinomycetota bacterium | reverse complement strand
GTGATATCCCTTCTCGGCGAAGAGGCGGCCGGCGGCCGCCACTACATCCGCCCGGGTGTTGCGGGCTCCGACCGTCATACGTCGTAGTCGACCGACACGACGTCACCGACGGGGCGGGACTGGCACGTGAGGACGTAGCCGGCCGCCAGTTCCGAATCCACCAGGGCATAGTTCCTGTCCATGGAGACGTCGCCCTCCAGCAGCATCGCCTTGCACGAGGCGCACATCCCCCCCTTGCAGGAGTAGGGCAGCTCACTCCGCACCCGCAAAGCGGCATCGAGCACCGTCGTGTCCTGCTCCATGCGCGTCTCGGTGGTACGCCCGCCCAGCTTCACCCGCAGGCTCACCGCTCCCTCCGCCTGCTCGGGGGCGATGACCTGGGAGGGGTCGGGGGGACCGGCGAAGAACAGCTCGTCCCGGATGCGTTCGGGGCCAATCCCCCGCTGCTCGAGGACGCGGCGGGTCGTCATGACCATGTCGTAGGGCCCGCACAGGAACCATTCGTCCACGACCCGTGGGTCGAGGAGCGCGCCGAAGAGGCGCTCCAGCTTCTGCTCGTCGATGCGCCCGGCGTACAGGTCCATCTCGGGCTGCTCCCGGCTGAGGACGTGGATGAGCTGCACCCGATCCGGGTACCGGTCCTTCAGGCCCTCCACCTCGTCGAAGAACATGATCGAGCCCACCGCCCGGTTCCCGAAGACCAGGGTCCAGCGGCTGGCGGGCTCTGACTCCAGGGTGGTGGACATGAGCGACAGCACGGGGGTGATGCCCGAGCCCGCCGCCACGGCCGCGTAGTGGCGGGAGGCATCCGGGGAGGGATCGATGACGAAGTCCCCCACCGGGGGCATGACCTCCACGATGTCGCCCGGCTGGAGCTTGTTGGTGGCCCAGGTCGAGAACACGCCCCCTTCCAGGCGTTTCACCCCCACCCGCAGCACTCCGGTGTTGGCGTTGGCGCAGATGGAGTAGCTGCGGCGCACATCCATCCCCTCCACCTCCGCCCGCAGCGTGACGTGCTGGCCGGGGAGGTAGGAGAACTCCTCTCGCAGGTGGGCAGGCACCTCGAAGGTGACGGCCACGGCGTCGTCGGTGAGGGGCCGGACGGCGGCCACCCGCAGCGGGTGGAACTCGACCGACACGATCACAGCTCCTTGAAGTGGTCGAACGGCTCCCCGCAGCGGGTGCACACCATCAGGGCCTTGCAGGCGGTGGAACCGAACTCGGAGACGACCCGGGGATGGGAGTCACGGCAGCGGGGGCACAGCACCGCCGCGTCCTCCCCCCGGGACAGCTGCCGGGGCGGGGCGATGCCGCCTGCCTCCAGCTTCCGCTTCCCCTCGGCCGTCACGTCGTCGGTGGTCCAGGGCGGCGAGAAGACCGTCCGCACCGTTGCCCGCGGGTAGCCGGCGACTGCCAGTGCCTCCACGATCGAATCGCGGATGGCCTCGGTGGCGGGACAGCCGGAGTAGGTGGGAGTGACGGTGACGACCAGGGAGCCATCGCTCTCCACATCCACGCCCCGGAGGATCCCCAGTTCTTCGATGGTGAGGAAGGGAAGCTCCGGATCCTCCACGGCCGCTACGACGCGACGGGCGCGCGAGGCAAGGGCGATGCTCACCAGCTCATCTCCGGGTAGGTGCGCTCCATCCACTGCATCTCCGCCAGGAGGTGGCCCAGCTCCTCGGTGTGGAAGCCCTGCCGCCCGCCCGTGCGCTGGTAGTCGTCTCCGGGTCTCTCCAGGCCCGCCGATGCCAGGACCTCCTCGGTGGTCTGCTGCCAGGCGGGCCGCAGACGGAACGGGTCGACACCGATGCCGTCATCGGCAGCCCACTCGTCCACTTCGTCTCCCAGGAACATCTCGCCGGTGTAGCGCCACAGGCGATCCACCGCCCTCTGCATGCGCTCGTGGCTCTCCTCCGTGCCGTCTCCCAGCCGGATCACCCATGCGGAGGAGTGCCGGAGGTGGTAGCGGGACTCCTTCACGGCCTTCTGGGCGATTCCCGCCAGGGTGGCGTCGGTGGAAGAGGAGAGGGCCTCCCAGATCGGCACCTGCCATGCGTCGATGAGGAACTGCCGGGCCATGGTATGGGCGAAGTCTCCGTTGGGCTGCTCGCACAGGAGGAGGTTGAGGAACTCACGCTCGGTCCGCCGCATGGCCAGGTCGTCCTCATCCCTTCCCCTGTCCTCCACGTCGGTGGCATGGGTGAGGAGGTTGCGGGCCACCCCCAGGTGATCGAGGGCGATGTTGCCGAGGGCAATGTCCTCTTCCAGATCGGGGGCCCGGCTGATCCACTGCCCCAGCCTCTGGGCCAGGACGAGGTTGTCGTCGCCCAGACGCAGCAGATAGGCCACGTGCGGATCCAGGTCGATGCGAGGGGCACCTTGTGGAAGCCCTGAGATGGTCATATCACCGCCTCCTCACATCTGCCCCACTTCGTCGGGGATGTCGTAGTGGGTGGCGTGGCGGTAGGCCTTCTCGGAGGCGTCGTAGTAGTCCAGGGCGGCCTCCGGCTCGAAGGCGTGCACCTGGGAGGAGGGGACCACCCAGATGCTCACTCCCTCCTGGCGGCGTGTGTACACGTCGCGGGCCGCCTGCAGGGCGGTCTCGGCGTCAGGGGCGTGGAGGGATCCGGAGTGGACGTGGGACAGGCCTCGGCGCTGGCGGACGAACACCTCCCAGAGGGGATAGCCGCCCGCCGCCCCGGAGCCGGTCTCGAAGCGCTCGCCGGGGAGGGGAGGCACGTCGTAGGTCACGCCACCGCCCTCCCCCGCTTCGCCTCGTGGGCGAGGGCCGCCTCCCTCACCCAGGCGTTCTCCTCCCAGGCCGCCACCTTGTGCTCCAGGCGCTCCCGGTTCATGGGGCCGTTCCCCTTCACCACAGCCCAGAACTCGTCCCAGTCGATCTCACCGAAGTCGTAGTGGCCCCGCTCCTCGTTCCATCCCAGATCCGGGTCGGGGAGCGAGAGTCCCAGGTACTCCGCCTGGGGGACGGTCATGTCCACGAACTGCTGGCGGAGCTCGTCGTTGGAGACCCGCTTTATCTTCCAGGCCATGGACTGGTGGCCATGGGCCGACTCGGAGTCATGAGGGCCGAACATCATGAGGGAGGGCCACCACCACCGGTTGACGGCGTCCTGGGCCATCGCCTTCTGCTCGGGCTCTCCCCGGCACAGCGCCAGGAGGATCTCATAGCCCTGGCGCTGGTGGAACGACTCCTCCTTGCATATCCTCACCATGGCCCGGGCATAGGGGCCGTAGGAGCAGCGCGTGAGCATCACCTGGTTGGTGATGGCGGCCCCATCCACCAACCAGCCGATGGCGCCCATGTCCGCCCAGGTGAGGGTGGGATAGTTGAAGATGGAGGAGTACTTGTGCTTGCCGCGGTGCAGGAGATCCACCATCTCGTCGCGGCTGATCCCCAGTGTCTCCGCCGCCCCGTACAGGTACAGGCCGTGGCCCGCCTCGTCCTGGACCTTGGCCATGAGGATCGCCTTGCGCCGGAGGGTGGGGGCGCGGGCTATCCAGTTGCCCTCGGGTTGCATCCCGATGATCTCCGAATGGGCATGCTGGGCGATCTGGCGGATCAGTGTCTTGCGGTATCCATCCGGCATCCAGTCGGTCGGCTCGATCTTCTCCTCGGCATCGATGAGTGACTGGAAGCGGGCTTCGGGATCGGCCTGGGGCTCCATGCATCCATGATACCCAAACGAACGTTCGTTTGGGGCGGCTCGCCCCCGGAGGCAACGGCCGGGGGATTCTTCTCGTCGCTTCCGTTTCGTAAGCTGCGGGTCCGTGGACATCTCCTCGCCCGCCGCCTTCCCCGGTCCTTCCTGGCTGGGCCGGGGCATCGTCATCTCCCCCGGCGATCCCCTCCCCCCGGAAGCGGAGGCCTGGCCCCTCCTCGTTCTCGACGACGACGCCCTGTCTCAGCCGTTGGCCGTGCTGGACCGGCTCGACGTGTGGTGGCGGCAGCGAGTCGCCTCGGTGGTGGTCCTGGAGGTTCCGTTCGCCGCCCTGCGGGCGCCCGAGGCGAGCGATGCCGCTCCCCATGCGCTGGATGCCGGCTTCGAGTTCTCCCGGGAGCGGGTCCACTTCCTGACATGGGCCAACCGCTACGACGGACGGAACGGGCAGCTTCGCTGGCATCATGGCGAGAAGGCGCTGGCCACGGGGGCGGCGGTGTGCCGGGACGGATCGGGAGACGTGGTGGTGGACGACGAGCCCACCTGGGTCGACGGGGGACCCCGTCGATCCTGGGATCCCGACCCCGGGCTCATCCATGTCGAATCGGTGTGGGCGGGTCTCCTGCGGCGGGACCGCTCCCGCTCTTCCGCCGCCTCCCTCGCCCCCGACCAGCAGGCCGCGGTGTCCGACCCGGGAGGGCCGGCCCGGGTGATCGCCCCCGCCGGGTCCGGCAAGACCCGGGTCCTCACGGAGCGAATGCGCCACCTCCTGGTGGACAGGGAATGGAACCCCGACAGCGTCACCGCCCTGGCCTACAACCGCCGGGCCGCCGAGGAGATGCGCAGCCGCCTCCAGTTCCCCCAGGCCCATGTCCGCACCCTCCACGCCTGGGGCTACGAGATCCTGGGTCGGGCACGGGGGGGACGCCCAGAGCTGCTGGGAGAGAGGGAAGTGCGCCGCATCCTGGGACGGCTGCTCTCCCTCCGTCCCCGGGCCAACGAGGATCCCTACGCTCCCTACATCGAGGCCCTCTCCGAGGTCCGTGCGGGTCTTCGCCCACCCCAGGAGGTGGAGGCCGAGCGGGACGATGTCGGAGGCCTCTCCGGTCTCTTCGACGTCTTCCGCCAGGAGCTTTCCCGGCGCCGGGCCATAGACCACGACGAGCAGATCTACGGGGCGGTGGAAGCCCTCCTACGCGATCCCGAGCTCCGCCGCTGGGCCCAGTCGCGCTGTCGCCATCTCCTGGTGGACGAGTTCCAGGACCTCACACCCGCCCATCTGCTGATGATCCGCCTTCTCTCGGCTCCCGCCTACGACGTGTTCGGGGTGGGCGACGACGACCAGGTGATCTACGGCTACGCCGGTGCCAGCCCGGAGTTCCTGATCGACTACACCCGCTACTTCCCGGGGGCTTCGCACCATCAGCTCGAGGTGAACTACCGCTGCCCGGCACCGGTGGTGGAGGCCTCCCTCTCCCTTCTGGGCCACAACCGCCATCGGATCGACAAGCAGGTCAGGCCACGGTCGTCCGTCACGACGGGGCTGGAGGTGATGCGGGCCACCGAGCGCCATCTGGGCGATCGCCTCGTATCCCTGGTCGAAGGGCTCCTGGAGCGGGACGGCCCCGCCTCGGTGGCGGTGCTGGCCCGGGTCAACGTGGGCCTGCTGGTACCCCAGATCAGCCTGGCCCGGGCCGGGGTCCCGGCCGACACCGTGCTGGACGAGTCGCTCTTGCATCGCTCGGGAGTCGCCACCGCCCTCGCCTGGCTGCGCCTGGCGCGGGCAGTGGCAGCCGGGGAGCCGATGCAGGGATCCGACTTCGAGCAGGCCACCCGCCGACCTCCCCGGGGACTCTCCCCGGGAATCCGCTCCGCCCTGGGACGCGGCACCTGGACCCTCGACCGGCTGGACTCCTTTGCCGCCGGATCCACCGAGCCGCGCTCGAGGTCGCGCCTGGAGTCCCTGGTCGACGACATCGGCCGGCTGTCCGCCCGGGTGGCCGACGGCGAAAGCGTGGCCCGGCAGCTGGAGTACGTGCGGGACGAGCTGGGTCTGGCCTCCTCCCTCGACCGCCTCGACAATTCCCGGGCCCGGCCCACCGGCGGCCACACTGATGACCTGGATGCCCTGATCATGCTCGCCCATACCCACCCCGACGTGGAGGTCTTCGAGCCATGGCTGCGAGCCGCTCTGGGTGAGGCGAGGAGTGGAGACCCGCGGGTGACGCTGTCCACGATCCATCGGGTCAAGGGACTGGAATGGCCCCACGTCGTGGTCTGGGACGCATCCAACGGGCTGATGCCGCACCGCCTGGCGGACGATGTCGAGGAGGAGCGGCGGATCTTCCACGTCGCCGTCACCCGTTGCTCGGAATCCGTCACGGTGCTGAGCCGGAGCGGGAACGGGTCCCCGTTCGTCCGCGAGCTCGAAGGGGAGGCCCCACCGCCGCCCGTCAGATCCACAGCCGGTCCCGAGAGGAGGGCGGAAGTGGGCCTGGAGATGCGGTGGCAGGGATTCTCGGCGGTCGTGACGGCGCTGGAAGACGAGGCAGCGGTGGTGAGAGTGGGCGCCGCCTCCCGGATGCGGGTCCCCTGGGGGGATCCGGTGGTGGTAGACGGGCGCCGGATGCGACTCTCGCCTCCCGCCGCTCCCGCCGCCGACCCCGACGTCCTGGATGCCCTGCGAGACTGGAGGAAGGGTCGCGCCGCCGCCGATGGCGTCCCGCCCTACGTCGTCGCCCACGACCGCCATCTCGTCTCGATCGCCGCGCGCCGGCCCCGCACCCTGGAGGATCTGGGGAACTGCGAGGGGATCGGCCCGGCCCGTCTCGAGCGCTATGGGCCCGAGATCCTGGCGGTCGTCGGAGATCACGGCTGACGGAGCGAGAGTCGACACTTGTACTTGCCGCAACTGCAACCATCAGTTATAGTTGCCACTATGTCAACGACTCTGAGAGAAGGGAGACCACGTCGATGACGGATCCGGCACGCTCTCTCGATCAGGCCGAGCGCGACCGCCTGGCCACGTACGTCAACCAGAGCTGGACGTCCTCGCCCTGGTGGTACTACGCCGGCCTGGCTCTCGCCGGCGGCACCGCCGTCTCCGCCGGGGACATCGACTCCCCCTGGGTTGCCATTCCCCTCGCCCTGGTGGCGGCATCTGCCATCGGAGCCCTGGAAGGGGGATTGATCCGTCGGGCGGGGATGATCCCACGACTCCGGGAGATGCCGGGAGCACTCCGCAACGTCCTGGCAACGTATTGGGCCGTGGCCGGAGCGACGATCGGAGCGGCGCTCATCTGGGCGTTCAGCGCAGAGGGAGACTGGGCCTTCACCCGGGCCGGTGTGCTC
>JBKHJQ010000121.1:0-7046 GCA_046538055.1 Actinomycetota bacterium | reverse complement strand
GTCGCGGCGGGCCAGCTCCACCACGTCGCGGGCCGTCTCCACCACAAGGGGGCGGGGGAGCGTGCCGTCGTCCACCCGGCGGACCAGGGCGTCCACCGAAGGGGGGCGGCTGGGCGTCTCCTCCATCGTCATCGGGGGTGGAGCGCCTGCCAGATCCGGGAGGCGGTGAGCGGCATGTCGATGTGTGTCACGCCCAGCGGCCGGAGGGCGTCGTGGACGGCGTTGACCACCGCCGGTGTGGATCCGACGGTGGCAGCCTCCCCGATTCCCTTCACCCCGAGCGGGTTCTGGTCGGTGGGGGTGACGGTGTGGCACACGTCCAGGCTGGGGACGGAGACGGCGGTGGGCGCCAGGTAGGTTGCCAGGTTGGCGGTGAGGGGGTTGCAGTCGGCGTCGTAGCGAAACGCCTCCCACAGGGCCTGGCCCATGCCCTGGGCCACCCCCCCGTGCACCTGGCCGTCGACGATCATGGGACTGAAGATCGTCCCGCAGTCGTCGCACGCCACGTGGCCCAGCACCGTGACGTCCCCCGTCTCGGTGTCCACCTCCACCACCGAGATGTGGGTGCCGAAGGGGACGGTGGCCTCCTCCTGGACCCATCGGTCCTCCGCCGAGAGGCCCGGGTCCTCCCCCGGGGGCAGGCAGGAGGGGTCCTCGGCCAGGGCGGCCACCTGGAAGAGGGTCATGGCGCTGTCGGGGACCCCCGCCACCCCGATGCGGCCGCCCTTGAAGCGGACCACGTCGTCGAGAGCCGCCTCCCGGTGGTGGGCAACGAGCCGGCGGGCCTTCTCCCAGACGGCGTCGGCGGATCGGGCCACCGCCGAGCCGGCCATCTGCATCGAGCGTGACCCCATCGTCCCGCCTGCCGAGGCGATGTATTCGGTGTCTCCCTGGACGAAGCGGACGCTCTCGAAGGAGACCCCCAGCCGGTCCGCCGCCAGGCAGGCGAAGGTGGTCTCGTGCCCGTGGCCGTGGGAGAGGGCCCCCGAGTAGACCACCACCTCCTCGGGAGTTATCTCCACACGACCCCAGTCCTTGCGGTTGATGGGGGCGGTCACCTCCACGTAGGAGGCGATCCCGATCCCGAGCTGGTGGCGGTCGTTGCGGGCCCGGCGGCGCGTCTGCTCACCCCGCAGCCCCTCGTAGTCGGCCCGCTCCAGAGCCTTGTCCAGCGCCGCCGGGTAGTTGCCGGTGTCGTAGCGCTCGCCGGTGGCGACGACATGGGGGAAGGAATCGGAGGCGAGGAAGTTGCGGCGGCGAACCTCCACCGGATCCATGTTCAGCTCCGCCGCCAGCAGGTCCAGCACCCGTTCCAGAGCCAGGGCGGCCTCGGGACGTCCCGCTCCCCGGTAGGCCTCCACCGGGGTGGTGTTGGTGGCCACGCTCTGCCACCGGAAGTCGATGGCCGGGACCCGGTAGGGGCCGGCCGCCATCCGCCCAGTGAACACCGGCATGTTGGCGCCCAGCAGCGGGTAGGCGCCCGTGTCCTGCGTCACCCGCCAGCGCATCCCCGTGATGGTGCCGTCCCGCCGGGCGCCCACGGCCAGCTCCTGGACCTGGCCGCGACCGTGGGACATCCCCACCATCCCCTCCCCCCTGCCCTCTTGCCAGCGCACCGGCCGTCCCAGCGCCAGCGCCAGAGCCAGCACCACTGCCTGCTCCCGGTAGAGGCCGATCTTGGCCCCGAACCCTCCTCCCATGTCGGGAGTGCGGACGTGCAGCAGGTCCCGGTCGATGCCCAGGGCCCGGGACAGGTTGTTGCGGGCGGCGTAGGCATTCTGGGAACCCAGCCAGACTTCCGCTCCGCCATCCGTCCGGGGGATGGCGAGGGCGTTGTTGGGTTCCAGGGGGAGGGGGGCGAGCCGCTGGTTGACGACCTCCTGTTCCACCACCACCTCCGCCCCGGCCAGGACGTCGCCGGGGGTGTCGCCGCCGCCTTCCAGCATCACGTTGGTTCCGACCTCGGGGAAGAGGAGAGGGGCGCCGGGGGCCAGGGCGTCCTGGGGAGTGGCGACGGCCGGCAGGGCCTCGTAGTCCACCCACACCATCTCGGCCGCATCCGCCGCCTGGGCCCTCGTCCCGGCCAGCACCACCGCCACCGGCTCGCCCACGAAGCGCACCCGGTCCGCCGCCAGCAGCGGGCGCCAGGCTGACTCCGGGACGGATCCGACCGGGGAGGGGACAGGGCCCCCCTCCAGGTCGTCCGCCACGAACACGCCCGCCACCCCCGGCATGTCCGCCGCCGCTTCCCGGTCGATGCCCGTGATCCGCCCGTGCGCCACGGTAGAGCGGACCATCACCGCCCACAGGGCGCCATCGGCCACCAGGTCGTCCAGGTAGTTGCCCACTCCCTTCAGGAACCGGGGATCCTCCACCCGACGGACCTCGGCTCCCAGAATCGACCCTCGCACCGATGTCTGCATACGAGCGGAGGGTAACCCTCTCCGGTCAGGACGGGGATTGTCCGCCTTCCGGCTCCTCAGCGGCCGATGTCGGGGCGGTCCTGGATGGCGCGGGTGCGCAGCGTGAAGATGGAGTCGCCCGACAGGACGCCGCCCCGGCCGAAGAGGCGCCCGAACTGCCAGTTGGAGAGCCCCAGCTCGGGGCGGTCCAGGGCGTACTGGCCGTCCACCCAGCGGGTGAACCCGTTGCCGACGAAGGGGGAGTCGACCCGGGCGTAGAAGTCGTCGTGGGCGTCCGGGTCGGAGGAGATGAGGCTGGCCACGAACCGGGGCGAGTACGTGTTGAACGCCTCCACCGCCTCCTCGGTGGTGGCGGCTTCCAGCAGGGTGATCTCGGGGCTCGCCTCCCACTCCCATTCGGTGCCCAGCTGCTCCCTGGGGAGCGGTTCGGCCAGGGGCTCAGACGACGGTCCCTCCGCCCTGGAGATCGTTCCCGTCTGGTACCACTCCTCCGGCAGGGCCATGTCTCCCACCACGTGCACCTTGGGATCGGTGCCCCGTCGCTCGGCGGCCCGCCGCAAGCCCGCCAGGACCGCCTCCACCCGGGGGCCGGAGTGGGAGCCCACCACCACCGCCGTGTTGAGCGTGTTGCACACCTTGCGGTCGAGGGAGTGGTAGACGGCCTCTTCCAGGGAGGAGGGGTCGGCGTCCTCCGCCACCACCATCCATGCCCCGCCCGTGCCGTGCAGGCTGACAGGGATCCCAGCCTGGCGGGCCACCGCCCCGAGCTGGCTCACCGCCGCACCCGAGCCGCGGGCCACGGCCACCCCCAGCCGGGGATCCGAGAACATGGCCCAGCCCGCCGCCCGCTCGGGGGAGTCGACCAGGGCCACCGCCCCCTCCGGCAGGCCCGAGTGGTCCAGGGCCGGCCGGAGGGCATGCGCCATGATTGCCCGGGCCGTGCCCAGGGCGTCGGATCCGATCCGGAACACCACCGTGTTACCGGACCGGAGCACGCCGGTGGCGTCGGCGAACACGTTGGGGCGGCCCTCGAAGACGAAGCCCACCACCCCCAGACCGGCCCGGCGGATCTCCACCCTCCAGCCGTCGTGGTCCACTACCTCCACTGGGGAGCCGGCCACCGGCATCTTCTCCCAGATGCGCACCGCCTCCACCATGTCGGCTCGCATCCTCTCGGTCAGCTCCAGGCGGGTGGTGGAACGGCCCCGGCGCCGGGCGTCGGCCACGTCCGCCCGGTTGGCTTCCAGGACGGGGGCGAAGGCGGCGTCGTCCTCCAGCGCCTCGGCGAAGCGGCGGTAGAAGGCGCTGATGCTCTCGGAAGGCACGGTACCCATGGCGGCGAAGGCGCCGTGAGCCCGATCCACGGCGTCCCGGGTGGTCTCCCACACGGCCGCCGGGATGCGCAGGAGGTCCCCGGTGTCTTGCACCACCACCAGGCGGTCCCCGGGCTGGAACCGGGCCGCCAGGTCCTCGTCCACCCGGGCCAGCCTGTCACCCCCGTAGGGGATGGCCATTCCCGCTTCCAGGCGCTCTAGCCGCTCGCTCATCTCGACAGGCAGGTCATCTCGACAGGGAGTCTGCCAAGACGCGGCCGAACTCACAATCGCCGGTTGGAGAAGGCGTCCTGTACCCTCAGGGCGAATGCTCCGACTGCTGCTGTTCGTAGGTGTCCCCCTGGTGGAGATGGCCCTGCTCATATGGGTGGGCGGCCGTATCGGCGTGGGGGCCACCCTCGCCGTCATCCTCCTCACCGGGATCGCCGGTGCCTCGCTGGTGAAGCGACAGGGCCTGTCCGTGTGGTACTCCGCCCAGGAGCGCCTGGCGATGGGTTCCTTACCCGCCGACGAGATGGTGCACGGCGCCATGCTCCTGGTGGCGGGAGCCTTCCTCCTCACCCCCGGGTTCCTCACCGACGTAGTGGGCTTCTCCCTGCTGGTCCCCTCCGTGCGGGAGTGGCTCCGCAGGCGCTTCGGTGCCCGCATGTCCCAGCGTTTCCGCACCACCAAGCGGGTCGAGGTGTGGAGAGTGTGACCCCCCGTCCGGCCGCCACCCTGCTGGCGGTGCGGCCGGGCCCCGCCGACCCCCAGGTCCTCATGCTGAGACGGCCCGCCCGGGGCTTCTTCGGTGGGCTGTGGGTCTTCCCCGGCGGAGCCCTGGAACCGGTGGATCGAAGCGACCTGGCCCGCAGGGTGGTGAGCGGACCGGAGGGAGCCGACGACCTGCCGTGGCGGGCGGCCGCCCTGCGCGAGACGGCGGAAGAGGTGGGCCTGCTGCTCTCCGACCCGCCACCCCCGGGACCGGTCGACCTGATGGGCGAGGCGGTATACCGGGAGGTACTGGAACGGGGTGCGGTCCTGTACGGCCACCGCCTGCGGCTCCTGTCACAGTGGGTGACACCGGCGGGCCTGCCCACCCGCTACGACGCCCGCTTCTACCTGACCCTGGTTCGGGGATCATCGCCCCTCCTTCCCCGCCCGAGCGAGGTGGAGGAGATGGCCTGGGTCAGCGCCGCCGATGCCCTGGCCCGGGTGGAGGACGGGGCATGGGCGATGGCTAGGCCCACCGTCCGCCATCTCCGCTGGCTGGCCCCCCACCGGGACGTGGCCGCCGTGTGGTCGGCGTCGGAGGCCGTGGCCGTGCCCGACGGTGCACCTCTCATCGAGAGCGACGGGTCGGAGGTGTGGGTCCCGCTCCCGGCCGCGGCCGAGTCACCATGAAGATCGAACGGGTCCTCGCCCCCAACCCCGGGCCCTTCACGGGGCCGGGGACCAACACCTGGCTGCTGGACGGAGAAGGGGAGGTGCTGATCATCGACCCCGGGCCCATCGACTCCCGCCACACCGCGGCCCTCGTCGAGAGGGTGGGCGGCCGCCCCGTGGCGGGGGTGCTCGTCACCCATACCCACGAGGACCACGCTCCCCTGGCCAATCCTCTCGCCGCCCAGTGGGACGTGCCCGCCTACGGCCACTCCCCGGGGCCCTCCTTCCGCCCCGACCTGCGCCTGGAGGACGGCTCCACCCTGACGGTGGGAGAAGTGGAGTTGGCGGTGGTCCACACCCCGGGGCACTCCGATGACCACCTCTGCTTCCTGGCGGAGCGGGTACTCTTCACCGGCGACCACATCATGGGCGGTTCCTCGGTGATGGTGGACAAGATGGCCCCGTACCTCGACTCGCTGGAGCGTCTCCGTCGTCTCGACCTCGGCTCCCTCTACCCGGGCCACGGGGACGTCATCGACGACCCCTACGGAGTGATCGACTGGTACGTCGCTCACCGGCGGGAACGCGAGGGCCAGGTCCTGGGGGCGGTCGCGGAGGGCGCCTCCTCGGTGACCGACATAGTCGACTCCGTCTACCGCGACGTTGACCCCGCCCTCCATCCCCTGGCCGCCCGCTCGGTGTCCGCCCATCTCGACAAGCTCGTGGACGAAGGCCGGCTCCACCGGGAGGGAGACCGGGTCCGCCTCTCCGCCGGGGTGAGGCGATGAGGCGGGCGCTGGCCGTGTTGCTCCTCCTGCTCCTGGCCGTGCCGGCCCTCGCCCAGGTCACCCCCGACGACATCGAGGAGGCGGAGGAGCGGATGCGGGAGGCCCAGAGCAGGGCGGACGAGCTGGCGGCCCGCCTGGAGGAGGCCTATGTCCGCCAGATCCAGCTGGAGGACGAGATCGCTCACCTCACCGATGCCGCCGAGCGCAATCGAATCCGCCTGGAGGCGGCCGAGGAGGAGGTTCAGGAGCTGGCCGTGCGCATGTACATGGGTGCGTCCTCGTCGGTGTCTCTCGTCGTCCTGCTGGGAGGCGAGAACGACAGCGCCCCCGCCGGCCTGGAGTACGTGCGGCGCGTCACCGGGGTGGAGGACAGCGCCATCCACAACCTCAAGGCCACCCGCGCCGAGCTGGAGCGCCAGACCAACCGGCTGGTGGAGGCCGAGGCGGAGCAGGCAGAGGTCACCGCCGAGCTTGCGACCCTCACCGAGGAGGCGGAGGCCACCTTCGCCGATGCCTCCGGCGACTACGAGACGCTGGTGGCTCAGCGCCAGCGAGAGGAAGAGGAGCGGCGCCGCCGGGAGGAGGAAGCCCGGCTGGCGGCACTCACCTCCACCACCACCACGACCGCCCCGCCCGCCACCACCACCTCCACTCCCGGGACCACCGCTCCCGACGATACGGAGGAGGAACCGCCGCCCGAGACCACCACTCCGCCCACCACCACACCCCCCACCACGACACCGCCCTCCTCGGGCGGCGAGGCCTGCCCCGTGCAGGGACCGTCCTCCTTCGTCGACTCCTGGGGGGCGCCCCGCTCAGGGGGAAGAGGCCACCAGGGCGTGGACATGATGGCGGCCAGGGGCACGCCGGTGGCCGCCATCTACGACGGCACCATCACCCAGAGCGGCTCCGGTAGCTCCCTGGGCGGGATCACGATCTGGATGAGGTCCAACGCCGGCGACACCTACTACTACGCCCACCTGGACAGCATCGCCAACGGAATCTCGTCGGGGACCTCGGTTTCCGCCGGGCAGGTGATCGGGGCGGTGGGCAGCACCGGCAATGCCTCCCCCTCCTACCCCCATCTTCACTTCGAGTATCACCCGGGAGGCGGGGGAGCCACCAACCCCTACCCC
>JBKHJQ010000120.1:0-7053 GCA_046538055.1 Actinomycetota bacterium | reverse complement strand
GCCTCCACCCCCGGGGACCAATGGGTGAATCCCACCGCCGAGGTGGCCCGGGGAGGCGGCCGGGTCGCCTTCTTCGAGCCTTCCATGGTCCCCGATTGGCTGGAGGGGCCATGACCGACATCCGCCCCGACGTCCGCCCCGACCTGGGTGACACCGACACCGGCGACCACGACAGGTTCGCCCACTATGTGCTGGGTCGCGATCCCCGCTCGAAGATCACCGCCGCCATGGTGGAGGGAAAGCCCATCCGGGCGCTGTGCGGGAAGAAGTGGATTCCCAGCCGGGATCCCTCCCGCTACCCGGTCTGTCCCGACTGCAAGAAGATCAGGGAGCGCCTCCTGCGCAAGGGCGAGTGAGGCGGGAGGCGGGGAGGCGGATGCCGCCCGGCAAGTGGGTCCACCTTGCCGTCGTCCGCCACCGGCCGGAATGCGGCGGCGCTCAGCCGGAGCTCCGGCGCCGGCGCAGGTGGCGGGGAGCCTCCCGCCGGCTGCCAAGCCACGCTCCCCCCAGGATCACGCCAGCCGTGGCCAGCGCCAGCACCTCGGCCTGCAGCCACCACGCCGTGGGCGTCTCCGGAGCCCGCCCCGGATCCGGAGCCACACCCAAGAGCCTGGAATCGAGCCCCAGCTCCGTGAGGGAGGCCTCCTCCGAAAGGACCCCGGAGGAAACGTCCTCGAACACCACCCTCCAGTCCGCCCGGCGCAGCTCCAGAAGCGTCCCCCAGCGGTTGCCCGCCCGCGGCACCAGCGGGCGCACCTGCTCCCGTTGCCCGGGAAGGAGGAGATGGATGACGACCGGGCCCTCGGAGCGCAGCAGGCTCACCGAGATGTCTACCTCGATGGTGGCGGCGGTCCTCTCGGTCCCGGTGACTTCGACCCCGGTGAAGGCTGCCTCTCCCGTCTGCGCCACCAGGCTCACCACCAGCAGAAGCACCATCCGATCAATGTAGTGTGCAAACGACCGCCGCTTCCCCGCCGCCGGATCTAGCCTGCGCTCATGGGCATCGAGGTGCAGGCAGGAGACATAACGGCGCTGGACGTCGACGTGGTGGTCAACGCCGCCAACCGGGCCCTCTCCCATGGCGGCGGGGTGGCGGCTGCCATCGCCCGGGCAGGCCGGCCGGTGGTGGACGACGAGTCGGAGGCCTGGATACGCCAGCACGGCCCCCTGAAACTGGGCGAGTCCGCCTACACCGGGGCCGGTTCCATGCCGGCCCGCTGGGTGGTGCACGTCGTGGGACCCCGGTACCAGGAGGGACAGGACAACGAGGGACTGCTCCGCCAGGCCGTCACCGCTGCTCTGGACCGCTCCTCGGAGCTGGGGGCCCGCACGGTGGCCATGCCCGCCATCTCCACCGGGGTGTACGGCTACCCCCGGCGGGAAGCGGTGGGTGTGATCGCCGACGAGGTGAAGGGCTGGCTGGACGCCCATCCCGATGCGATCGACCGGGTCATCCTGGTGGGCTTCGACGAGGACACCGCCGCCGAGTTCCGAGAGGCCGTGGACACGGGCTGACACCGGGGGCATCCCATCCGCCGCCGCGACACCGGGTGCCGTTTCATACTGGAGGGCGGATCTGGGAAACTTCCCGGATGGCGGCCAAGACCCTCTTCGAGAAGATCTGGGACGACCATGTCGTCCGCTCAGCTCCCGGTGAGCCCGACCTCCTCTACATCGACCTCCACCTGGTGCATGAGGTCACGTCCCCCCAGGCCTTCGAGTCGCTCCGCCTGGCGGGCCGGCCCGTGCGCCGACCCGACCTGAGCCTGGCCACCATCGACCACGGGGTTCCCACCGCAGAGAGGGGCCTCGGGATACGGGACCCGCTCTCCAAGAAGCAGATCGACACCCTGGTGGCCAACTGCGAGGAGTCCGGCATAACCCTCTACGGCCTGGACGACCCCCGCCAGGGGATCGTCCACGTCATCGGCCCCGAGCAGGGAATCACCCAGCCGGGAATGACCATCGTGTGCGGCGACAGCCACACCGCCACCCACGGCGCCTTCGGCGCCCTCGCCTTCGGGATCGGAACATCGGAGGTGGAGCACGTCCTCGCCACCCAGACCCTCCCCCAGACCAGGCCCAGGTCCATGAGCATCGAGGTGGACGGGACCCTGCCGCTGGGGGTGACGGCCAAGGATGTGATCCTGGGGATCATCGCCCGCATGGGCACCGCCGGCGCCACCGGGCACGTAATCGAGTACCGGGGCTCGGCGATCGAGAGCCTGTCGATGGAAGGGCGGATGACGATCTGCAACATGTCCATCGAAGGGGGCGGCCGGGCCGGGCTGGTGGCGCCCGACGACACCACCTTCGCCTACATCGAGGGACGCCCCCACGCCCCCAAGGGGGCGGACTGGGAGAGGGCCCTGGAAGCGTGGAGGGAACTGCGCACCGACCCCGACGCCCGCTTCGACACCGAGATGTGGATCGACGCCGCCGACCTGGCGCCCTATGTCTCCTGGGGCACGAACCCGGGCCAGACGCTCCCGATCACCGAGCGTGTCCCCTCCCCCGACAGCATCGAGGATCCAGGCGAGCGGGAGTCGGCCCGCCGCGCCCTGGAGTACATGGACCTGGAGCCGGGAACTCCCCTCTCGGAGATTCGCATAGACCGGGTGTTCTTCGGATCCTGCACGAACGCCCGGATCGAGGACCTCCGGCTGGGCGCCTCCCTCCTGGAGGGGAAGAAGGTGGCGCCGGGCGTCTCGGCCATGGTCGTGCCCGGATCGGGCCTGGTGAAGATGCAGGCCGAGGACGAGGGCCTGGACCGGATCTTCAAGGAGGCCGGCTTCGAATGGAGGGACGCGGGCTGCTCCATGTGCCTCGGCATGAACCCCGACATCCTGTCACCTGGAGAGCGGTGCGCCTCCACCTCCAACCGCAACTTCGAGGGACGTCAGGGAGCCGGGGGACGGACCCACCTCCTCAGCCCTCCCATGGCCATCGCCGCCGCCGTCAACGGCCACCTCTCCGATGTTCGGGAGTGGATGTGACCCCCGTGCCGGGGGGAGCCGGCTGATGCCTCGCGCCGACCGCCCCCAGGTCCCCGCCGACTACGGCTACTCCACCCAGCCGGAGGGGATGCTGGGATGGGACCGGGTGGCGGAAGCCCTGGCGGGAGCATCCGTCTACTGGATCGGCACGGTCCGGCCCGACAGCAGCCCGCACATGACCTCCATCTGGGGAGGGTTCGTCGACGACCACCTCTACATCGAGGGGGGCGACACCACCCGCTGGGCCCGCAACATCGCCCGGGATCCGCGGGTCAGCTTCGGGGTGGAGGTCGATGGCCTGCACATAAGCGGGCGGGGAAGTGCCGCCCGGGCCTCCGCCGGAGAGAGCTTCGCGGCCCTGGCCGACAACTACGGAGCCAAGTACGAGTATCGGCCCGAGAGCGACGACTTCTGGCGGATCGACCCTTCGGTGGTGATCGCCCTCGACATGTCGTCGCTGGACGCCTTCGTCTCCAGCCCCACCCGCTTCACCTTCCAGGAGGAATCGTGAACCCGATCGACGAGATCACCGGTCGACTGGCGCCCCTGCCCCGCTCCAATGTGGACACCGACCAGATCATGCCCAAGCAGTACCTCAAGCGGGTGGAGCGCACGGGGTACGGCCAGTTCGTCTTCGCCGACTGGCGCAAGGACCCCGATTTCGTGCTGGAGCGTCCCGAGTACCAGGACGCCAGGATCCTCGTGACGGGGCCCAACTTCGGATCCGGTTCCAGCCGCGAGCATGCCCCCTGGGGGCTGCAGGACTGGGGGTTCGAGGCCATCGTCGCCCCCTCGTTCGCCGACATCTTCCGCACCAACTGCACCAAGATCGGGCTGCTCCCGGTGGTCCTCTCCGAGAAGGAGTGCCAGTACCTGATGGAACTGGCGGAAGCTGACCCCACCGCCGAGGTGACCATCTCCCTCCCCGACCAGACCGTCACCTACCGCCAGCAGTTCGAGGCCCGCTTCGAGATCGATCCCTTCGTCAAGTGGTGTCTCAACGAGGGCCTGGACGACATCGGCCTCACATTGCGACATGCCGACGCCATCGATGAGTACGAGAGCCGTCGACCGGAGTGGAAGCCGTCCCTGGCCTGACGTCTAGCCCGCCTCGGCGGGCGAGCCGACCGCCAGATCCACACGGTCGGTGATCAAGGCATCCACCCCCAGCGACCAGAGGCTCCCCATCTCCTGGGGCAGGTTGACGGTCCAGACGTGCACGGCCACTCCCCGGGCGTGAGCAGCCTCCACCAGGCGCCGGTCCACCACCCGCAGCCCCCCGGAGGTGGGCGGAACCTGCAGGGCGGCCATCCCGCCCGGCCCCCCGCGGCCCAGCCGGCTGGCCAGCCACCACCGGCGGGCCGCCAGAGGACCCGCCGAGACAAGCGCCCGTCCTTCCGAGGCCCGCCGCATCCGCTCCAGTCGGGCGTCCGAGAAGCTTCCCACGATTACACGGTGCCAGGCGTCCATTCGATCCAGCAACTCCGTCAGCTCCGCCTCCAGCCAGTCCTCCTTGAGGTCCACCACCACCCCGGCCTCGGGGAACGTGGCGAGGACCTCGCCCAAGGTCGGAACCCGCATGCCCCTTCCCCTGAAGGGATAGGCTCCGTCGACCCGGTGGCGGAAACCGGCATCCAGCTCCCGCAGCCCGGCCAGCGTGTAGGCCCCCACCGGTCCCGTGCCGTTGGTGGTGCGTTCCACCGTGTCGTCGTGGAAGCAGGCGAGATGACCGTCGGCGGTGCGGCGCAGGTCCGTTTCCAGATGATCCGCCCCCAGCTCCAGCGCCCGGGCGAAGGCCACCATCGTGTTCTCGGGCCACAGAATCCGGCTACCCCGGTGGGCGATGACCTGGCCGTTGCCCCAGACTCCTGAGATCGCGGTCACACGGCGGAATTGTATCCCCCGCCCACCCGACTGCATCCCCACCCACCCGATTGCATCCCCCACCCGTCGGGGGCGGCACTCACAGCGCCACGCCGTCCTTGACCACCCGCACCACCGGGTCCCTCCCCGGGGAGGCGACGATGTGGGACGCTTCCTCGGCCTCCAGCACCACCAGATCGGCGACGGCCCCCGGGGAGATCCATCCTCGATCCGTCTCCTCCAGCGCCAAGGCCCCACCCCGGGTGGCGGCCCACAGCGCCTGCTCGGGTGAGAGGCCCCCATGGTGCACGGCCACGGACATCGCCATCGGAATGGTGGGAACCGACCCCCCGTCGCATCCTGTCCCCAGCCCCACCGCCACTCCCGCCTCCCACATGGCCCGAGCCGGATCCGGCCGGCCCCGGATCCACGAGACGGCGGGGATGCTCACCATCACCAGCCCGGCCGCCGCCACCACTTCGGCCGCCGACTCCAGCCCCCACATGCCGTCCACGCTCACGGCCCTGGCCTCCAGCGCCACCTCCAGGCCATCACCGTCACCCACGTGCACGCGGGGCCGCATTCCCCGCCGGCGCCCTGCCTCCAGGACGGCCACGGCGTCGTCGGATCCCAGCGGTCCCCCCACGATCACGTCCAGGTAGGTGGCGGCACCGGCCACGGCCGGCAGCAGGACGGACTCCAGCATCGCCCGGTATCCCCGGCCCCATGGGGGCGGGTCGGCGCCCACCACCACGCCCGCCCCGACGTCCGCAGGCAGCTCCCTCCCGGCGGCGCCGATGGCGGCCAGCATCCTGGCTTCGATCTCCGTATCGGGCGCGCCCCACGTGCGGAACTCCACGGTGGTGGCGCCCTGCTCCACCAGGATGCCGATCTGGGAGGAGAGACTGTCGGCCAGGTGGGAGGGATTGGAGGCCAGGTCCGAGTCCAGATGGCGGTGGGCGTCGACGAAGCCGGGGGCGACCATCCGGCCTTCGCACTCCACCAGAGGGAGCTGGCGATATCGCTCCGGGACCGCCCGCTGGCGTCCCAGCCATGTGACGCGACCGTTGCGCACCGCCACGGCTGCTCCGTGCAGCATCCCCAGGGGGCCTCCGTGGCGCGGGTCGTTGGTCACGAGTGTCCCGATCCCCGCCAGGAGGAGGTCCCGGCTGGAATCCTCGGGAGCAGAGGACAACTCCAGCGCCAGGCGGGCGCAGTCGCCGCATATGGCGACACCGCCGTGCCCGAGGACGAGGCGGTCGACGCCCCTACGATCCTCGCCGCAGAAGGAGCAGCGTTGGGCCATCAGCCCCATCCCGTCGACATCTCCGCACAAGTTACCGGAGTTGCCACGACGGAAGGAGCCATCGGGCCCGGGCGGGCCCCCGGTCTACCCTGGAACCATGTCCGTCACCTATGAGGTCCGCCACGACGTAGCCGTGATCACCCTGGACAGGCCGGAGCGCTTCAATGCCGTGACCCAGGACCTGAGCGAAGGGCTGGTCTCCTCCCTGGCCCGTGCCGGGGAGGAGGCCCGGGCCGCCGTCCTGACCGGGGCGGGCAAGGCGTTCTGCTCGGGAGCGGACCTGTCGGACCTGATGGACGACTACGGGAGGGGCGGACCCGACCTGGATCCGGTGATCGCCCGCCGGTTCAATCCCATGGTGGAGGCGCTACTGGCATGTGAGGTGCCGACGGTGGCGGCCGTGAACGGCGCGGCGGCCGGAGCGGGGATGGGATTGGCCCTGGCCTGCGACCTGCGGGTGATGGGGGAATCGGCCTTCTTCCTGTCGGCCTTCGTGGGTTTGGCTCTCATCCCCGACACGGGCTCCACCTGGCTCCTGAGACATCACCTCGGCCTCTCCCGGGCCATCGAGTTCACGTACTCCAACCGACGCATGCCCGCCGCGGAGGCAAAGGACCTGGGGCTGGCCTCGGATGTGGTCCCGGACGGAGAGGTGGTGGACCGGGCCCGGGAGGTGGCGGCGGGGCTGGCGGAAGGGCCCACCGACGCCTACGTAGCCACCCGGCGTCTCCTTGTGGGAGCGGGGCATGCGGAGCCGCCGGTGGCGCTGGCGGAGGAACGGCGCATACAGGCCGAGCTGGGCACGTCGCCCGCGCATCTGGAGGGAATGAGGGCATTCCTGGAGAAGCGACCCCCCGACTTCCGCAATCCGGCCACCTGACGCCCCCC
>JBKHJQ010000119.1:0-7066 GCA_046538055.1 Actinomycetota bacterium | reverse complement strand
GTGGAGGCACTGGGGAGCGGAATCAGCATCTCGCTCCTCTTCGTGGTTCTCCTCGTGGCGTATCTCGCCTTCCTCTACCGGCGATCCGTCTTCGGGTACGAGACGGAGATGGTGGGCCTGTCGGGGCCCTTCGCCCGTTACGGGGGGGTCGACGTCCGCCGTCACACGCTGGTGGTCATGGCGGCAGCCGGTGCGATCGGGGGGCTGGTCGGCACCCACCTCGTGGTGGGTGAGACGTACCGCTACATCGACGCCGACATGCTCTCCCAGGCCAGCTTCGCCTGGACGGGGCTGATGGTGGCGCTCCTGGCGTTCAACCGACCCTTCCCCATCCTGGCGGCCGGGCTGTTCTTCGCCGGCCTGCAGATCGGGGGCTTCGCCATGGAGCGCCAGACGGATGTCTCCTGGCAGCTCGCCCAGGTGATACAGGCTCTCGTGATCGTCGCAGTCGTCAGCCGGTTCGCGCTGCGATGGGGCCGCCGCCGGCGGGGGACCGCCCGGAGGGAGACCGTGGAGCCGGAAGCGGAGACGGCGCACGTGGGGGAGGTGTGATGCTGGAGCAGCTGGTGGATGCGTCGCTGTGGGCATCGGTCACCCGTGCCCTCATCCCCGTGCTGCTGGCGGCGGTGGGGGGGATGATCTGTGAGCGGGCCGGAGTGTTCCAGATCTCCCTGGAGGGGATGATCCTGGTGGGAGCGTTCGCGGCGGTGGCCGTGGCCCATGTCTCCGGCACCGCGGCGGTGGGGGCGGCCGCGGCCGCTCTGGCGGCGGTCGCCCTGTCGCTGCTGCTCGCCTTCGGGGCGGTGAGCCGCAACGGCAACGCCATCGTGCTGGGAGTCGCCATCAACATCCTGGCAGCCGGGCTGACCAGCTTCCTGCTTCCCCAGCTCTTCGGGGTGCGGGGATCGTTCCAGCCGGAAGGCGACGTGCGCATCGCCAGCCTGGCGATACCCGGCCTGTCCGACATCCCGTTCCTGGGAGAGGTCCTCTTCGACCTGTCGATCCTGGGATACGCCGCCCTGCTCCTGGTGCCGGGAGTGTGGCTGTTCCTCTTCCGCACCCAGCTCGGCCTCCGCCTGCGGGGGGTGGGGGAGAGGCCCCTGGCGGCAGAGACCCTGGGGGTGTCGCCCGACCTCTACAAGTACATGGCCGTGATGGCCTCCGGGGTGCTGGCGGGCCTGGCCGGCGCTCAGCTCTCGCTGGGGAACGTGGGGGTCTTCGCCGAGAACATGAGCTCGGGGAGGGGATGGATCGCGGTGGTGGCTGTGCTCCTGGGCCGGGCCCATCCCTTCGGCGTGCTGGCCGCATCCCTCCTGTTCGGGTTCGCCGAGGCGTTCGGCTTCCGTCTCCAGGGCCAGGGATTGCCCGTCCAGATCACGGACGCCCTGCCCTTCGTGGTGACCCTGGCGGCGCTGGTGATCGCCCGCGAGCGGTTCACCCGCCTCCTGGACCTCACCGCCGGCAACGTCTGAGCATCGGTTCAGAGCACCTTCTCGTGGCGGTCGAAGCGGACGATCCGCTTCTCCGTCACCAGAGCGGTGATGAGGTCCACGGGGGTGATGTCGAAGGCGGGGTTGACGGCCGGGGTTCCGGCGGGGGCGGTCAGGGTCCCGTCGAAGCCGACCACCTCCGCCGCTCCCCGGTCCTCGATCTCGATCTCGGCACCGGAGGCGGTGTCGACGTCCACGGTCGATTCGGGTGCCACCACGATGAAGGGCACTCCGGCATGGGCCGCCCCCAGGGCCAGGCTGAACGACCCGATCTTGTTGGCCGTGTCGCCGTTGGCGGCCACCCGGTCGGCGCCGATCAGGACCACGTCGGCGCCGCCCCGGGCGAGCAGGAACGGCCCGGCGGAGTCGACCAGCAAGCGAAACGGGGCACCCATCCTCTGCAGCTCCCACGTGGTGAGGCGCCCTCCCTGCAGGAGAGGCCGGGTTTCGAGGGGCAGAGCCTCGGTGAGGCGCTCCCTCTCGTGCAGGCTCTGTATCACCGCCAGGGCGGTGCCCCTTTCCACCGTGGCGAGGGCGCCGGTGTTGCAGATGGTCATGGCGCGCACCGGACGGTCCCCCACCAGCTCGAGCACCAGATCTGCCCCCAGCTCTCCCATCGAGAGCGACGCCTGCAGCTCCTCCTCCCGGATGGCGTGAGCCTCCTCCAGGATCCGCTCCGGGCCGCCGGCTGCCACGGTCACGACACGGTCCACCATCCGGGCCAGGTTGACGGCGGTGGGTCGTGCATCCCGCAGGGCGCCCACCGCGGAGTCGAACTCGGGGGTCCCGACTCCCAGCGTCCGTGCCGCCAGAGCCACGCCGTAGGCTCCCGCCACCCCGATGGCCGGGGCGCCTCGCACGGCCAGACGCTTGATGGCATCGACCATCTGCTCGGGAGCCGTCACCTCCAGGGTCTCCTCCCGGTGGGGGAGGAGGGTTTGATCGATCAGCCGGACGCTGCCGTCGACCCATTCGATGGTGGGGGTTGCCACAGGACTAGCTCACTTGTCAGACAACACGACGGAGCCTAGGGGAACCAGGGGCGGTACTCCAAGGCGCGTCTCCCCGCGAGTGTCAGCGGTGGCGTACCAGTCCCCACTGGAACCGACCCTCCACGAAGTAGGTGCGGGCCATGGCGACCGGGGTTCCGGACTGGTCGAAGTGGAGCTGGACGAGGAGGAGGTAGGTGGGGTTCTCGGGCCGGTCGCCCCAACCCAGCTCGGGGTCGTGCACGGCATGGAGGTCGGTGACGGCCGACACCGCTCGCACGCCGTGCGACTCGAGAAGGGCGAAGAGGGAGCCCTCCACATCCGTGGGCGAGAAGTCTGGGCCCAGGAGGTGGCGGGGGATCACGTCCCGCGAGTAGGCCACCGTTTCCCCGTCGGCCGTCAGGGCGCGCTCGGTGGCCAGCACCTCACCGGTCTCCTCCATCTGCAATGCGAGTTGCTCGGCGGGCGTCGCAGCTCGGACGCTGATGGAGCGGTAGACGACATTGGGGGTGCGCCCGTGGGCCTGGATCGTGGCCGAGAGCGACTCCAGCTGGCGCAGGTCTGCCCGAACGCCGCTGCTCTGGCCGGTCACGAAGGTGCCCACACCCCTTCGCGTGACGGTGATCCCCCGGCTCTCGAGATCCTGCAGCGCGGTGCGGATGGTCGCCCGCGAGACGCCGTACTCGGATGCCAGAGCGTGCTCTCCCGGCAGTCGATCACCGTTTCCCCAGTCGCCCCGGCTGATACGCTGACGGAGATCGTTGGCGACCGAGCCCGACAGGGTGGCGGAGGAGATCAGGGTCGACATGTCCGACACCATACACGTCCGGCCACCATGCTGGTCCTTGAGCCTCTAGCCTGTCTGACATGCTCGACCTGGATGCCGACGCGATCATCGAGTTGCTGGATCTGGAGCCCCTGCCCGGCGAAGGCGGCATGTTCGCGCCGGTCTGGAGGACGGGTCACGGCTCCGCCATCTACTTCCTGCTCCGCCCGGGCGACTTCTCCGCTCTGCACCGCCTGACCGGGCCTGAAGTGTGGCATCACTACGGCGGCGGCCCTTCCCGCATGCTGCTGCTCCACCCCGACGGGTCGGTGGAGCGTCCCGTCCTCGGGATGGACCTGAGGGCCGGACACAGGCCGGTGGCGGTGGTGGAGGCGGGGACCTGGATGGGCGCCGAGACGATGGGGGAATGGAGCCTTCTGGGCGCCACGATGGCCCCACCCTATGACCCGGACGGCTTCGAGCTGGGGGATCCTCAGGAGTTGGCCTCGCGGTATCCGTCGGCGGTGGACGACATCCGCCGTCTCACCCGGGGCGCGCCTCCACCACCGAGATCTCCCTAGGGCACTCCCGGTGCCGTGCCGGTGCGTGCCCATTCGGACACCACCTCCAGGGCGCCCTCGGATATGTCCAGGTGGCGGTCGGGGTCTGATTGGCCGACCACGAAGGTGGCGAAAGCCGTGGCGAACTGCTCGGAGGGGGTGGTCTCCCAGCTCTCTCCCTGGAACCACGCCTGATCCGGGGGGTGCCCCTGGGCGGACAGGAAGGCGGGACGCATCCCGGCCTGCTCGCATGTCATCTCCAGATGGTGGGCGACCTCGTGGGCGAGGGAGAAGCGCAGCTCCGGAGCGGTGGCCGGGACGCGGAGGACCACGGTCCGGGTATCCGGCATGTAGTGAGCCCGATCCTCCAGCTCCCAGGCGTGGGTGATGGTCAGGTCCCCGAGACAGGCGCGGTGGGAGGGCGTGGCCTCTGTGATCAGCTCCATGGTCTCCTCCACCAGGGCCTCGAGGTCGCGGGGGGTTCCATCGGCCACGACCGGCCCGGTGCACATGCCACGACCAGCAGCAGGGGAAGAACTCGAAGGAGCACCGCCACCATTGTGGCGTACCGGGCTTCTCTCATCCCGGCTCAGCGTCTACCGGGCCGAACAGGATGCGCGACTCTCCCACCACCCACCATGCGCCCGTTTCACGCTTCTCCGCCCGGGTCGCCAAGCGGTAATCGACCAGGCGCCCCCGGATCTGGTCGGGGGGCCGCCCACCGAAAGGATCGTGGCGGAGCAGGCGCAACACGGAGTGGTCCGCTTCCAGGAGGTGATCGACAAGCGCATCCAGCCACCCGCGCCCGTATACGGCAGAGAGCGGGACGAACCACATCAGCCAATCGAGGCGAAGGTGGTAGGGCGCCCACTGGGGAGGTCGACGGGTGGGCTCCCCCGGCTTCCCCTTGAACTCGTAGGGCATCCACCCGCCCTCGGAGAGGAGGCGGCCCTCGATCACCAGCTCCCGCCTCCGCCGCGTGACGCTCCCGAATGCTCCGTAGGCGTTGACCAGGTGGAGGCGGTTGAACGAGAAGTTCATGAGCTGACGCTTCCCGATCAGGTTGCGTACGGGGTGCCGGCTCATCCAGATGACCGTCACCGCCAGTGCCACCACCAGGACCAGAAGCCACCACGGCGTCGGCTCCGTTGCCCCCGGTCTCACCCCGAGGGGGCCGTACCAGGAGTCGGGAATGGCGCTGAAGGCCAGCAAGAGGGTCAGCAGGTTGAGCCAGGCGTAGTTGCCGGAGAGGGCCAGGTAGCCCTGGGTGACCAGGACCACGAGCGCCCCCGCTCCTGCCACCGGCTGGGGAAGGAAGAGAGCGAAAGGGGCGATCAGCTGGGAGAAGTGGTTGGCCGCCACCTCCACCTTGTGCAGCCGGGGCGGGAGGTGATGGAACCAGCGGGAAGCGGGACCCGGCATGGGCTGGGTCTCGTGGTGGTAGTCGAGGCAGGTCAGATCCCGCCAGCAGCGGTCACCTCGCAGCTTGATCATCCCCGCCCCGAACTCCACCCGGAACAGCAGCCAGCGGAAGGCGAGGATCACCGCCCAGGGGGGCGCCACCCGGGCAGGGCCGAGGAAGGCGGCGTAGAACCCCGCCTCCAGCAGCAACGACTCCCATCCGAAGCCGTAGAAGATCTGGCCCACGTTCACCACCGACAGGTACAGCGCCCAGATCACCAGCCACCAGGCGATCCCCGCCCACAGCGGCACCAGCTCGATCCCTCCCACCGCGATGCCGGCCGACAGGACCATGCCCGCCCAGGCCACCCCTGCCAGGAGCCGGTCCGAGTAGCGCCCGTGGAAGAGGCTGGGAGACTCCCGGAAGGAGGTGGCCTCCAGGTAGCGGGTCACGGGCATCAGCCCCCGCTCGCCCAGCAGGGGGCGAAACTGGTTGCGTACGTTGAGGAAGGCGATCACGTACACCAGAGCCACGCCCCGCTGCAGCACCAGGCGGGCAGTCTGGTAGTCGGGAGCGGAGAGGAAGTCGGCCATCTCACCCATCTCGTCCTCACAACATAGGGCGACCCGTGCCCGGTGGCCTCTAGCCTGGCGAGACGGTGGCCCCGGAGGGGCCCATGCCGCCCGGGGGTCGGCGCGGTGCCTCCCGAGAGGAGCTTCTCGTCGGGGCCCTGGTCGGCGTCCTGGGTGCGGTGGGCCGATCAGGGCGAGGCGGTCAGGAGGCGTGGGTACCCGCCCGGAGGAACCCCGCTTGGTGATCGTGCACGTCGACGGGCGCTCCGTCGCCCAGCATCTCCGCCTTGTCCGCCAGCATGGTGAGGGCCTCGTCGTCGGGTTGCCCATAGACCTCGATGCCGGTGAGATCTATCAGGTGGGCGAATCCCTGGAATGCGGTGCGGCCCACCTGCAGGTGGAGCTTGAGTGACTCGGTGTCGGGATGGACGGCTACCACCGCCATCCTGCTGCCGTCCGGGTCGATGTAGAAGTCGTAGGCGATCAGCTGGGGCTCCTCCCTCTCGATGAAGTCGACCACGTCCCGGATTCGGGACTTCACCTCATCGAGGGCGCCGTCCCGGATCCTGGAACGGTCGATGTAGAAGATGGCCACGGAGTCCTCCGTCGTCGCTGCAGGTGGGGACCGTATCGGCATCGGGTCCGCCGCCGCAAGGAGCTGCAGCCGGCTACCGGCCGGTCATCGTGTCCACGGGGGCGTCGCATGGCTGTTGCTACTACGCTTTCCGTGGTAGCGTGCAGTTCGCACTAGCCGAGGAGGTGGCTATTGGATTCAACGCAGCTACTCAAGGGTGTCCTGGACACGGCGGTCCTGGCCGTGCTGAGGAGGGGGAGCACGTACGGCTATGACCTGGTTCGCCAGCTCCGCGACTCGGGGTTCGAGGGGGTGGGAGACGCCTCCGTCTACGGGACTCTCCGTCGTCTCTTCGCCGGGGGCCACCTCACCTCCGAGATCGTCCCCTCCGAGGAGGGGCCGGCCCGCAAGTACTACGGCCTCAACGCCTCGGGCCGCGACCTGCTGGAGACATCCACCAAGAGCTGGCACGAGTTCGCCGGGGCGATGAACCGCCTACTGGAGGAGGAAACAGCATGAACGTCACACTCACTCGAGCACAGGCAGTCTTCCTGGACCAGGTTCGGGAAGAACTGGCCGACATCCCCTCGGACGAGCGGGAGGAGGTCATCGGAGACCTGGAGGCCCACCTGGCGGAGATTCTCGACGACGAGATCGAAGCGGAACTGGGAGCGCCCGCCGACTTCGCTCGGGAGCTCCGGATCAGTGCCGGC
>JBKHJQ010000118.1:0-7079 GCA_046538055.1 Actinomycetota bacterium | reverse complement strand
CTACAACCTGTGCATGTATCCCTACCCCTCCGGGGCGCTGCACCAGGGCCACGTGCGGAACTACACCTTCGGTGACCTTCTCACCCGCTACAAGACCATGCAGGGATACAACGTGCTGTCCCCCATGGGTTGGGACAGCTTCGGCCTCCCCGCCGAGAACGCCGCCATAGACACGGGCGTCCATCCCCGGGAGAACACCGAGGCCCAGATCAACCTGATGCGGGACCAGATCAAGCGCCTGGGCGCCATGTACGACTGGCGGCGGGAACTGGCCTCCCATCACCCCGGCTACTACCGGTGGGACCAGTGGTTGTTCCTCCAGCTCCACGACCAGGGCCTGGCCTACAAGGCCGAGGCCCCGGTCAACTGGTGCCCCCACGACCAGACCGTCCTGGCCAACGAGCAGGTGGTCGACGGCCACTGCGAGCGTTGCGGGCACGAGGTGGAGAAGCGCAACCTGAGCCAGTGGTTCTTCCGCATCACCGACTACGCCCAGCGCCTGCTGGACGACATCGACAAGCTGGAGCACTGGCCCGACCGGGTGCGAACCATGCAGCGCAACTGGATCGGCCGCTCCGAAGGCGCCACGTTCACGATGAACGTGGCCGATGCCGACCTGGGTTTCGAGGTCTTCACCACCCGCCCCGACACCATCTTCGGCATGACCTTCGCGGTGCTGTCCCCCGAGCACCCCCTGGTGAACGAGCTCGTGGCCGGCAGCGACGTCGAGGCCGAGGTCCGCGCCTACCAGGAGCAGGCGGCCCGGGCCAGCGAGATCGAGAGGCTGGCGGAGGGTGACAAGACCGGGGTCTTCACGGGACGCTACGCCGTCAACCCGGCCAACGGGCGCCACGTCCCCATATACGTGGCCGACTACGTCCTCATGGGATACGGGACGGGGGCGATCATGGCGGTCCCCGGCCAGGATCAGCGGGACTGGGACTTCGCCACCCGCTACGGGATCGAGATAATCCGCACGGTTCAGCCTCCCGACGGCTTCGAGGGAGAGGCCTACCTGGGGGACGGGCCCGCCATCAACTCCGGGTTCCTGGACGGAATGGACATGGAGGCGGCCAAGGCGCGGATCATCCAGTGGCTGGAAGACGAGGGGATCGGCCGTCGCGAAGTCCAGTACCGGCTGCGGGACTGGCTCATCAGCCGTCAGCGCTACTGGGGATGCCCGATCCCGATGGTGAGCTGTCCTTCCTGCGGGCTGGTGCCGGTACCGGAGGACGAGCTGCCGGTGGTGCTTCCCGACGTCCAGGATTACGCCCCCAAGGGCCGCTCGCCGCTGGCGGGAGTGGAGTCGTTCGTCGAGACCACCTGTCCCGCCTGTGGAGGGCCCGCCCGGCGGGAGACGGACACGATGGACACCTTCGTGGACAGCTCCTGGTACTTCCTGAGGTTCGCCGATGCCCGCAACGAGGAGAGGATCTTCGATCCGGATGCGGCCCGCTACTGGATGCCCGTCGACCAGTACATCGGAGGGATCGAGCACGCCGTCCTGCATCTCCTGTATGCCCGCTTCATCACCAAGGTGCTCTACGACATGGGGCTCGCTCCCGTGGAGGAGCCCTTCGCCCGGCTCTTCACCCAGGGGATGATCACCCTGGGCGGAGCCAAGATGTCCAAGTCGAAGGGCAACGTGGTGGACCCCTTGATGCTCCTCGCCTCCCACGGAGCCGACGCTCTGCGTCTCTACCACCTGTTCATCGGCCCGCCCACCGATGACGCCGCCTGGGACGAGAACGGCGTGGACGGTACCGCTCGCTTCCTGGATCGGGTCTGGAGGCTCGCCACCGGGGAGGTGGGCGAACCGGTGGAGCGGGAGGAGACGGATGCCGACCGGGAGATCCTGGCGGAGGCGCACCGGACGGTGCAGAAGGTCACCGAGGACATCGAGAAGTTCTCGTTCAACACCGCTGTTCCCGCCCTCATGACGCTCACCAACACCCTCACCGACTATGTCCGGTCGGGGGCCCGCCGTGCCACGCTGGATCGAGCGGTTGAGCTCCTCCTGCTGCTTCTGTCACCCATGGCCCCTCATGCCGCCCACGAGCTGTGGGAGCGAACGGGCCACACCGGGCTGCTCGCCGGTGAGGCGTGGCCGGAGTGGGACCCAAGCCTGGTGCGCCGCGAGGTCGTGACGATGGTCGTTCAGGTGAACGGGAAGGTGCGCGACCGCCTGGAGGTGGACGCATCCCTCTCCGCGGCAGAGGCGGAACGGCTGGCGCTGGACTCGGAGCGGATCCGCGAGTGGCTGGGCGGTGCGGACGTGGAGAAGGTGATAGCCCGTCCTCCCCGGCTGGTGAATCTGGTCGTCTCCGGGCGATGAGATCCTCGGACCTGCTGGGCGACCGTCTCACGGACGCCCTCCGGGTCCGACTCCAGCCCGTTCACCCCGAGGAGGTGACGGTGAGACTCCTTCCTGCCTGGGCGCGGCCTTTCCTCTCCCGATGGGTGGCGGCCGTCACCCTGCCCTGGGGCGTGTATGTGCGAGGGGATATCCTGGCGGACCGGACGGGGAAGCTCCCCGCTCTCCTGGTGCATGAGCTGGTGCACGTCCGCCAGTGGCGGACTCTGGGGCCCTTCGGCTTCCTGCGCCGCTACCTGGGCGACTACCTGGGTGGGCGTCTGCGGCGCCTCGGCCACAAGGAGGCGTATATGCGTATCCGCCTGGAGCAGGAGGCGGTCCGCATCGCCGGCTCCTGACGGGCCGGGGGGCAGAGGGGTGGTCACGGCCGGCCGCGTGCGGTAGAACTGGGGCGGCAGCGCGCTCGGAGGGACCGACCCTACCGAGGAGGAGATGGTGGATCGGCGCTGGCTCCCGGCCTCCGGAGTCGCCGTTGCCGCGCTGGCCGCAGGGATATGGTGGGGGAGAGGCGTGGAGCCTCCCCCGATGCCGGCCACCGTCTCCGCCCCGGCGGCAACCCCCGCCACCCCGACCACGGACCCGGGGACCCTGGTCGTGCACGTGTCGGGCTGGGTCACTTCTCCCGGACTCGTCACCGTCAACGACGGTGACCGGGTGGGGGATGCGTTGGCGGAGGCGGGAGGTGCCCGGCCGGGAGCGAACCTCGATGCCATGAATCTCGCCCGGGTCCTGTCGGACGGCCAGCAAGTCGTCGTCCCCGGGCCGGGTGACGAGAATCCCGGCTCCCCGCCCTCCGACGGCGGAGAGGGCCCACCCGGACTCATCCCCCTCAACACCGCCGATGCCTCCCAGCTGGAGGCCCTGCCGGGAGTAGGCCCGGTCCTGGCACAGCGCATCGTCGATCACCGCCGGTCCCGGGGCGGCTTCGACCAGGTGGAGGATCTCCTGGAGGTGTCGGGCATCGGCGAGGCCAAGCTTGCCTCGATCCGTGATCTCGTATCGGTGCCGTGAGACTCCTCCGGGTGGACGGTAACTCCCGGGTGGTCCTGGGGATGGCGGGGATGTGCTGGGCGGGGGCGGCGGCAGGAAGATGGTGGGGAGCCAAGGCCCTGGTGGGGCTGGTAGCAGGGATGGCTGTCGCTGCCCTGGTAGGTCGCTCCCGCCGCACTCTCGTGGGGATGGCGGCCCTGATCGCCCTCTCGGGATGGTGGTCCGGTCACATGTCCGCCCAGCGAGAGGCCGCCATCCTCTCCTATCCCACCCCCGGTGGGGCGGTGGAGAGCCTCACGGTCCGGCTCCTGGACGATCCTCGCCAGGGCGAACACGGGTGGTGGGCGCTGGCGGTGTCGGACCCGCCCGAGGCAGGCCGGCCGGATTCGGTGCCCATGCTCCTCGACCTGGCCGACGCGCCCCCGGCGCAGGCGGGTGAGCGTCTTCGGGTGGAGGGGTACCGCCATGGCCGATCCGGGCGAGCCCGGGGCGATCCCTACTCGGGAGTGGTGGCGGTGGAGGCGGCCGAAGGGGTGAGCACAGACGGCATCTCGTGGTGGACGGCAGGCAACCTTGTCCGGTCGCGTGCCCTGGATCGCCTCCGGGGCATGGACCCCGAGCGCGCCCTCCTGGCCGGGTTCCTGGTGGGTGACACCACCGGGGTCCCGGACGCCGACATGGAGGCGATGCGCCGCACAGGCCTCACGCACCTGGTGGCGGTGTCCGGGAGCAACGTGTCGCTGTTCCTGACCATGACGCTGGTGGCGGCCGGGCCGCTTGCCTCCGGCCCGCGGCGGCGGGCGGTGGTGGGGCTCGTGGCCGTGGGCGTGCTGGTGGTGGCCACCCGCTGGGAGCCATCGGTGGTGCGGGCATCCGCCATGGCCGCGCTGATGCTTGCCGGACGGCTGGGGGGCTGGGCGCCCAACGCCGCCGTCGCCCTCGGCGTCACGGTGATCGGGGTGGTGAGCGTGTTCGGGGAGCTCGCCACCGACGTGGGGTTCTCTCTCTCCGTTCTGGCCACGCTGGGTGTGCTGGGGGGAGCCAACTTCCCATTCGGCTCACTGCCCCGGCCGCTGGCTACCGCCCTGGGTGCCACGATGGGTGCCCAGATGGCGGTAGCGCCGCTCCTGCTGGCGGTGTTCGGGCAGATGCCGGTCCTCTCGCCCGTCGCCAACCTGATCGCGGTCCCCGTCGTGGCCGTCACGACCATGGTGGGGGCGGTCGCCGTGGCGATCGGCTGGGAGATGATGATCGAGATCGCCACCTGGGGATCCGCCCTGGTCCTGGCCGTGGCCCGGGCGGGAGCCTCGTGGCCGCAGATGGGCTGGGGAGGCCTCCTCCTTGTCACCCTGGCCGTGGGGCTGTCACTCGTTCCGCGGCTGCGAGGTGTGGTAGCGGTGGGGACGGCCTCGGTGGTGGCGTGGGCGATGCTGGCGGGATCCTCCTCCGTTCCGGCCCCGGGGGCGGTGGTCCTCGATGTGGGTCAGGGAGACGCTATCCTCCTCGTCTCCGGCGATGGCCGCCGGGCCCTGGTGGACGGGGGTCCCGATCCGGGCCGTTTGGAGGAGAAGCTTTCGAGCTACGGGGTGACCGCCCTCGACCTCGTCGTGCTCACCCACGTCCACGCCGATCACGCCGCGGGCCTGGAGGCGGTGATCGGTCGGCGTCCCGTCGGCCAGGTGTGGATGCCCACCGTCCCCCACTCCAGTCCTGCCTGGGAGGCGGTGGAACGGCTGTTGAGCGAGCATGGTGTCCCGGCCTTCCCTCCCCCTGTCGGGGAAGTGGTGCAGATGGGGGACCTGCGTATCGAGGTCCTGGGTCCCATCCGGCGCTACGCCTCCCCCAACGACCAATCGATCGTGCTGCGCGTGCGGGCGGGCGGGGGTCCCCGTCTGCTCCTCACCGGGGACATCGAGACCCACGCCCAGGCCGACCTGGGGGCCATAGAGGCCGAGATACTGAAGGTTCCACACCAGGGGGCGGCAACGTCCGACCTGGCCTGGCTGCAGCAGGTGGGCGCGGGCTGGGCGATCGTGTCGGTGGGGCCGAACGACTTCGGCCACCCTGCGCCCGCGGTCGTCGCCGCCCTCCGGGCAGCCGGCGCCCGGGTGAGCCGAACGGATGTCGCCGGAGACGTGGTCGTGCCTCTGGCCGCCACGTTGACTGCCCGGTGAGACACATCGAGACTCTGGCGTCATGTTCCGCGGTCGTCTGGTGGCTGGCCACCACGTTCTCCATTTTGGGGACGTCACCCACGTCATGGGCGTCATCAACGTGTCACCGGAATCCAAGAACCCCCACACCGTCGCATCCACCCCCGCCGAGGCGCTAGCCCTGGCCCACCGGTATCGGCGTTGGGGGGCGGATCTGATCGATGTCGGCGGCCAGTCCTCGCATTACGAGAACCCCACGATCTCCGATCAGGAGGAGATCGAGCGGGTGGTGCCGGTGGTGGAGGCGCTTGCCACCGAGGAGTTTCTCGTCTCGATCGACACGTGGAAGCCGGCCGTGGCGGAGGCTGCCATCGCAGCCGGAGCCGCCCTCGTCAACGATACCGGCGGCCTGCGCTCGCCCTCCATGCGGGAGGTCGTCTCCTCCAGTGAAGCCGCCGTGGCCATAGTCCACGTGGACGGCGACCACCCCCACGCGGTGGGGGAGCGCGAGGACATGGCCGAAGCCGCCGCCCGGATCCGCGACTACTTCCGCGGTTTGCTGGCGGACATGGACGTCGATCTCCGCTCCCGTGTGATCCTCGACCCGGGGATCGCCATCAACTACCGCGGCGACTACGCGGCTTACACTCGGATGCAACTGGACGTGATCCGCCACAGCACAGATTTCTCCTCTCTCCAGCGCCCGCTCCTGATGCCCATCCCCCGCAAGGCCGATATCCACTGGGTGACCGCATACATCGCCATGGCCCTCGAACACGGCGCCGACGTCATCCGGGTGCACGACGTGGCCGTGGCCGCCAGCCTGGTCCGGCTGTGGGACCGGGTGGCGTCGGGATGAAGGAGCCCCTGGCGTGACCACCGAAGCGGTTGCTCTCCAACCTCTGGGACCCGAGGCGCTCACCGTTCGCCGGATCCGGGTCCTGGTGGGGGCCCTGACCGGCCTGCTGGCATCGGCCGCGGCGGCGGTGGTCGTTGTCAGGCTGGACGTGGCCGCTCCCGTATGGGCGTTGCCGGTGATCGTGGTGGGAGGATCCGCCCTCGCCTGGTGGTGGGCGGGCGTGGACCACGCCCGGTGGGGATGGCGTCTCACCGCCGACCTCTTCGAGGTCAGGTACGGGGTGCTGGTGAGACGGATACACCTCGTCCCCCGCAGCCGCATCCAGAACGTCACCACCACGTCCGGGCCTCTGCAGAGGCGCTACGGCGTGGTGACCCTCACCGTCCACACCGCCGGCGCCAGGACCCGCAACGTGTCTGTCGACGACCTGGACGCCGGGCACGCCGAAGCCATCCGCCGCCGACTCGGGCTGATATGACGTCCGATATCGGGGAGGCGTGGCAACGGCTCCATCCCCTCACCGTCCTCAAGGAGCTGGGGTCGCTGGCGTGGACTCTCGTCGTCCTGCTGTTCCTCGATTTCGAGCCGTTGCAGCTTCCGGGTGAGCAAGGTGGTGTGGAGGCGGTGGCCGCCGCGGCAGTCTTCGGCTACGCGGTGCTGCGTTACCTGTTCACCTCATACCGAATCACCGGTCAAACAGTGG
>JBKHJQ010000117.1:0-7106 GCA_046538055.1 Actinomycetota bacterium | reverse complement strand
CCTCCGGACCAGGTCCACCTCCCGGTCCCCCACGGTGGCGACGTCCCAGCCCCGGGGGGTGCCGGAGGTGTGGACCGGGCCGGGAGCGGCGGCGGTCCGGTCGCGGATCACCACGGTGTCGGCCACCAGGTCTCCCAGACGCTGGTTGCGGGAGGTGACGACTATCGACAGCGCCCCGGCGGCATAGAGAGCCGGGAGGAAGTCGACCAGTCGCATGATGGTGCGAAGCGTCACGGCCGTGAGCGAGAGGGGCATGCCGTCGGTGGACGCCACCCGGATGCCGAAGGCGGCCTTGCCCGGGGTGCGTCCGCCGTTGAGCGCCTCGAACACCAGGTAGTAGCCGATCACCACGATCGCCACCAGGAGCGTTCCTATCCCGAGCAGGAACACGCCCAGATCGGCGGGAACGGCCGAGCCCGCCAGGCTGAGAGCCAGGGTCACCGCCAGGAGGAGGATGCCCTGAATGGCCAGGTCGAGCGCCGCCGCCCCGAACCGTGATCCCAGCCCCGCTAGCGTCACCTCCAGCGACACCCCCTCGGGGGTGTCGATCCGGAGCCTGTCTTCGAGGTGCATGTGGACAAGCTAAGTAGCTTCGTGGAGGAGCGACAACCGCGCTGGGACGAGTTCGGGATGCTGCTGGCCGAGGCCGGGCGGCGCCCCGAGCGTCTCTCCGGGAGCCAGATCCGCCGACTGGCCGCCCTCTACCGGGCCACCGCCGCGGACCTGGTGGCCGCCCGCCGCCTCCATCCCCACAGCCCGGCGGTCGATCGCCTGGAAGAGCTGGTGCGAAGGGGCCAGGGGATGATCTACGAGCGAACGTCCCGTCGGGGCAACCTGATCGACTTCTTCGCCGACCGCTACTGGACGATGCTCTGGGAGCGGCGCCGGCCCCTGGCCCTGGCGGCGGTCCTGCTGCTCCTCCCGGGCGTGGTCATGGGAATGTGGGCCGTTTCCGCGCCCCAGGTCGTGGCGGGCCTCGTTCCCCCCCAGTTCCTGTGGGTGACGGAAGCGGACACGACCGCCCAGGGCCTGGGGGCGGTGGGTCTGGCGGGGTTCAGCACCTTCGTCCTGGTCAACAACATCCGGGTGGCTTTCACGGCCTTGGTGGCAGGCATCACCTGGGGCATCGGTACGGCCCTGTTGATCGGGTACAACGGCCTCCTCTTCGGCGGGCTGACGGGGTTGGCGGGCGAGGCCGGGAACCTGAGACTGCTGGGAGAGGCCACCCTCGCCCACGGGATCCTGGAGCTGTCGTGCATCGTGGTGGCCGGCGGGGCCGGTCTGAGCCTGGGGCGGGCGACCCTGCGGCCCGGTCACCTCAAGCGGCGGGAGGCCATGGCCCGGGAGGCCCGCCATTCACTCCAGATAGCGGCCGGCACCGCTCCGTGGCTGGTACTGGCAGGGCTTGTGGAGGGCTACGCCAGCCGGGTGGGGCTGTCCCTCCTGCCCACGGCCGCCATCGGGCTGGTTCTGGGAGGCCTGTTCTGGGGCCTGTGGCTGTGGAGGGGCGCTCAGGCTCAGAGCCGGCCCCGGCGCTTGGCACGCAGGTAGGCGCTGACGCACTGGGGGGAGAGGGAGGAGGGGGACGTGTCGATGACGCGGGCGCCATATCCCGAGAGGACCGATGTGACCCTCCGGCGGGATGCTTCGATGTCCAGGGCCACCGCGCTCCGGTAGGCATCGTCGATCCCGGATGCGGGCCGGGTGAGGGTGGTCCAGACAGCCGGATCCCTCACTCCCGCCACCGCCAGGGCGTGGTGGCGGGCGAGCAGGGGGATGGCTTCCAGGAGGGGACGGGAGGCGGTCTCCTCCAGCAGGTCCGTCAGGAGAAGGACGAAGGCGCGCTTGTCGTGGACGATGCTGCGAAAGGCGAGCTCGAAGTCGCTCTCCTCCTGGGTCGGCTCCAGGTCGTAGATGGCGCTGATGACGGAGTCGGCGCCGTCCCGGCGTGGCCGGAGCCGGCGCCGGATGGAACCGGCGAACGCCACCACGCCCACCCGATCACCCACCACGTCGGCCACCGAAGCCACCGCCGCCGCCGCGTCCACCGCCGCATCCAGGCGGGTGCGCTGTCCGGCCTCCTCCGGAGGCGCCGTCATGAGGCGGCCCGTGTCCAGCAGCAGGATCACCTCCCGCTCCTGCTCCACCCTGTAGGTGTTGGACATGGGAGTTCCCACCCGGGCGGTGGCCCGCCAGTTGACCTGACGTATGTCGTCGTCGGGCAGGTAGTCGCGGATCGACTCCAGCTCGGTGCCGATCCCCAGCGGCCCGCGGCTGCGCCGCGAGGAGTCGCCGAATCGGCCCAGGCGGACCTCGGTGGCGATCCGCCGGGCCGCGACCATGTCCGGGTACACCACCACCCGGGAGGGGGTGCCTGCCCTGTGGTACCAGCAGCCCAGCCCCAGGGGGCCTGTCCGGAGCGTGGCCGGGGCCGCCAGCTCATGGTCACCCCGGCGAAGCGCCGTCACGGTGGCTTCCAGGCCCCCGGAACCACGATTGGGCTCGATCCGGATATCGGGGGTCTCGGCCAGCTTCACGTAGGTGCGACGGGAGGGGTCCACCGTCACCGACAGGTTGCTGCCCACCCCTCGTGACAGAATCGACGGCACTCGCACCGAGGCACCGGGGACGCCCCTCACCTGCCAGGCGTCGGTGACCACCGCGATCACCGACAGGCAGAACAGCACCACGGCCGGAGGTGCGGGGAGGATGAGCGCCGACAGGGCGGTGGCCCCCACCAGGGCCACCCCCCGGCGGGTGATGCTCATCGGGGGACGTCCACGTCCGCCAGCGCGGCCGAAACGGCGTCGTCGGGCCTGTACCTCTCCAGTTCCGCCTCGGGTCGTATCAGGATGCGGTGCGCCAGCACCGAGGGTGCCAGGCGCGTGATGTCGTCGGGTGTGACGAAGTCGCGTCCGGAGAGGCGGGCCAGGCCGCGGGCGGCGGAGAGGAGATGGACGGCGGCCCGGGGTGACGCTCCCAGCTCCACGGAGGGGAGTGAGCGTGTGCGGCGGACCAGGGCGGCCACGTAGTCCGCCACCTCCTCCTCCACATGGGTGCCGTCCACCGTCTCCCGCAGCCGGAGCAGCTCCGCTCCCGATGTGACGGGCTCTATCTCCTCCAGGCCGGTGGGCGCCAGCCCGGATCGGGGAAGGCGGAGGATCTCGGCTTCCTGTTCCTCCTCGGGATAGCCAACCGTCACCTTCATCAGGAAGCGGTCCAGCTGTGCCTCCGGCAGGGGGTAGGTTCCCTCGTACTCGATCGGGTTCTGGGTGGCCACCACCAGGAAGGGCGACGGCAGCGGTCGGGCGACGCCGTCCACGGTGACCTGGTGCTCGCCCATCGCCTCCAGCAGGGCGGATTGCGTCTTGGGCGGGGTGCGGTTGATCTCGTCGGCCAGGAGGAGATTGGTGAAGATCGGACCGGGCCGGAACACCAGCTCACCCTCCCGCAGCGTCATCGTCCCGGTGAGGTCGGAGGGAAGCATGTCGGGGGTGAACTGGGCCCGGCCGAAATCCACGCCCAGGGCCCGGGCCACCGCCCGGGCCGTCATGGTCTTGGCCGTGCCGGGCACGCCCTCCAACAGCACGTGCCCGCCCACCAGAGAAGCGATCAGCAGCGAGTCCACGACGGCCGTCTGGCCCCGGATCACCTGCCCGACCGCAGCGTGGATCCTCTCTCTGATCTCCTTCGTCTCCATCATCGCTCCTCCCGGATGAGGGTGGCCAGGCCCTTATCGGCCTCCACCAGGGTTTCGTCTGAGTCGTCTCCGTCCAGCAGAGCCCGGATCTGGGCCGTGTCCAGTCCCGCCGACCGGGCGGCCTCCTCCGCTGGCAGGTCGCCGGACCGCTCCTGCAGGATGCGGCGGGCTTCCTCCCGGATCACCGACAGCGCCTCGGAGCGGTCCCCGGAGCGGGCCATGATGCCGGCGACCGCCTCCAGGTACGCCTCCCTTCCCGGGGGGAGGCGTCGCTGCGTGTCGTAGGGGGGACCGAATCGGCGACCGTAGCCGATGAGCGCCATCAGGGCGGTGACGCCCAGGAGGATGAGGGTGAGCCTCCCCCGGGGCGGGATCACGGCCCACACCCCGCCTTCGTCCGTGTACCCGTGCCGGTACTCGTCGAATACGACCGGTCCCACCGGGTCGATCATCGCCATGACGGACACGGCGGCCGATTGGCCGCCCAGTCCCTCGTTGTGCAGGGGATGGGAGTCGGCCAGCCAGAGGACGCGGCCGTCACCCACCGAACGGTACGCCCCGATCACGGTTCCGTCGCCGGCCGCCAGGAAAGGAGCGTCATCGCCGTTCACCTCCAGGGACCCGAACCCGGACAAGGGCACGGAACGTCCCGTGGCAGATCCCAGCACATCGCCGACCACCTCGGCCCGATCCCTCCCCTCCGGCGCCCAGGAGGGTGCATCGGCCAGCAGGCGCTCCATCATCGTCGCCTGGCCCGCCACCACCAGCCTCCCTCCCTGTGTCACGAACGACTCCACCGCGTTCAGCTCGGTCGCGGAGTAGTCGGCCCCGCCCACGTCGATGGCCACCAGGGTGGCGTCGGGCGGGAGGGGGGTCTCGTCCAGGGGCCGGCGGGAGCGGACGGTCGACTCACCCAGGCGCCGGAGGGCTCCCTCCAGGGCAGCCGAGCCGGAACGGGTGGTGACATAGCTGGAGCCCGAAGGCCCGGTGACGCTGCCCCCGGCGGAGAACCGGGTGGCCACCCAGATCACCAGGTTCAGCCCCACGAACAGGGCCGCCACCCACAGGAGAGTCCGCCGGAGACGTCGCCCCTCCGGTGTCATGGTGGTGGAAGGGGGGATCACCTTCTCGCCCCCAGCAAGTGCGAGAGGAGGGAGCGAACCGCCCGGGGATCGTCGGGCGTGGCCGGATGGTCCCCGTACACCACTTCGTCGAACCGGGCGCTCACCGCCGCGAAGTCCTCGGACCCGAGCTGTTCCGCCACCGAGCCGGAGGTGGTCCCCGGACGGAGATCGATCAACCCCGCCCCGTCCAGGCGCAGCAGGGCAGCCCGGAAGAGAAGGCGGAAGGCGCGAGCATGGTCGCCTTTCGCTTCCGCTTCCTCGGCCTCTCCCTCCAGATCGGCGGGATCGAGTCCCCGGGCTGCCTGGTGCTCGCGACGGATCCGCTCCTCGATGCTCCGGGCGCGTCGCCGGCCCAGGTGAGCCGTCACCAGGACCACGGTCAGGGTCAGGACGGCACCTACCAGGATCGCCATCACGACCGGTCCGCCCACGTACTCGGAGATGGATGCGAGCCAGTCCACGAACCGGACCCACGCCCTCTCCAGCGCCTCCAGCACCCGGGTCCACCACGGCGCTCCCGCGCGATACTTGGGCTGAGCCAGCTCGTCGGTTACTGCCTGCAGGATCTCCTCGGGCGGGGGAAGCTCCCCTCTCATTCGTCTCCGGGCGATCCCAGGCCGAACGGGTCCTGGCCCGGTCCCGGCGGCGGGGGAGCGGCAGCCTCCCCTTCCAGGGCCTCCAGGTCGCGGGCCATCAGCTCCAGGTCGTAGCCCTCCTTTCGCACCCGGAGGTCGAAGTAGATGATCGTGACCATGGCCGCCAGGAAGGGCGCCGACACGATCGACACGAGGGCCGAGCCCAGGACCGACGGCAGGAACGAGAACTGGTCGCCGTTCATGGCCCCGAAGATGGTCACCGCCCCTGTGACCGTGCCGATGATCTGGCTGACCACGATGTAGAGCAGGTAGGCGAGGACCACCGCTCCCAGCACCGGCCAGAACCTCCCGCGCACGAGCTGCCAGGACCGTCTCAGCGCCGCCAGTGGCCCCAGCCTCTCGGTGACCAGGGCGGCCGGCGTGACGGTCCACATGGTGAAGAGGAAGATTCCCGGGATCAGGCAGAAGATCAGGCCGATTCCCGAGCTCACCGACAGCAGGAACGTGGCGACCACCAGGGGAAGGAAGCGTCGCGCCCCGTTGCGGAGGGAGGAGGTCCACACCGGTTCCTGGCCCTGGTAGCTCTGGGCCAGGGCGGTGATGGAGGCTCCCTGCACCAGCACCGACCCGAGGAACGACAGGACACCTGTGAGTCCCAGCACGAGGTATATGGGTATGAGAGGCTCGAACACCTCCACGGGGGTGGCCTCGGGATCGACCACCAGCATCGAGGCGAAGTCGACCGGACCCACGGCCACCACTGCGATCAGCTCGAGGAGCCCTATCGGCCCCAGCACGGCCGCCGAGATCTTGATGAGGGTCAGGAAATGTGTCCGGTACAGGCGGATGGCTCCGTCCACCATCTCGCCCACACCCAGGGGTCGCAGGTCGGGCAGCGGGCTCTGCATCGGCCGGTACGGTAGCGGATCGCATGCCGGAGCTTCCCGAGGTCGAGACCGTGCGCCGCCATATCGCCCCCGTCCTGGAAGGGGCGCGGATCGAGTCCGTGGTGCTGACGCGGGCGAGGATGGCCCGCCGCAACTCCCGCCCCGAGGACGTGGTCGACCGTCTCATGGGCCGGAGGGTGGGAGGGGTAGGCCGACACGGGAAGTTCCTGCTGATCGAGGTGGAGGGTGATCTCACCTGGGTCATCCATCTGGGGATGTCGGGCCGGATGACGGTGGCATCGCCGGAGGATGACCTGGACCCGCACACCCATCTGCGGGTGGCGACCGACCGGGGAGACGAGGTCCGCCTCATCGACCCCCGCACTTTCGGTTTCGTGGCCGTCTTCACCCCCGAGGAGCTGGGCGCCGACCCGCTGGCTCGTCTGGGCCCCGATGCCCTGGACGCCCTTCCCGATCTCCCTACCCTGCGCTCCCGGCTGGCGGGCCGGTCCGCTCCCATCAAGTCCCTCCTGCTCGACCAGCGGGTCCTGGCAGGTCTGGGGAACATCTACGCCGACGAGGTGCTCTTCCGCGCCGGGATCCGGCCTTCCCGCCCTGGGGGGAAGGTGACAGATCGGGAGCTGGCGGAGCTGCTGGAGGCGGTGCCGGAGGTGCTCACAGCCGGCCTGGCCTCGGGCGGGACGTCGCTGGCGGATATGTCCTACCTGCTGCCGGACGGTCGGGCGGGGGCGTATCTGGAGCGGCTGGCCGTGTACGGCCGTCCCGGTCTGCCCTGTCT
>JBKHJQ010000116.1:0-7233 GCA_046538055.1 Actinomycetota bacterium | reverse complement strand
GACGAGGACGGGCCCGTCCTGGCGGCCGAGGTCGAAGCCGAGGACCTGGAGCCGTTCGCCGAGGAGCACTACGTCTCGGTGGACGATGTGACCCGCGATCGGTTCGACCCGGCGATGGGGGAGGCCTCCGTCTGGAAGTATCCCACCCTGGGCACCGGCTTCTATCCCGGGTATCCGGGACTGGGGGCTCCCTACGGGCCTGTCACCACCAAGGTGCGGGATCTCAACGTTCCCCCCGGTTCCGAGATCGTCGACCATCGCACGCCGGTCGAGCTTGCGTCCGGCAGGCAGGTGGGAGTGGTCACGGAGGTGGTGGTCACCGAGGGGGGCGACCTGAGCCACATGGTTGTGGAACTCGATTCCCTGGACGCCCCGCGGGTCGTGCCCGCCCACTGGATCGAGACCGTCACCGACGACCGGATCGTCCTGGCGGTGGGAGAGGGGGTGCTGCGGCACCTGGAGGAGCCGGGCGAGAGCTCAGCGTAGGATCCGGTAGGTGGCCCATCCCGCCACCGGAGGCAGCAGCAGCGCCGCTGCCCTCAGGACCCATACCAGCTCCACCACCTCCGCCTCGGTGGAGACGGCCAGCACGTCGTCGCTGCCGGCCAGGAGGAGGATCCCGTAGAACACGGTGGCGGCCACGCCTACCGCCGTGCGTACCGGCCGCTGCCCGGGGCGGTCCAGGAGGTGGTGCTCGGAGTGGTCGCCGGTGAATCTCGCCTCCAGGAAGGGCCACAGGTATATCCCTAGGAAGGTGAGCCCGGGCAGGGCCACGGTGGGCAGGAATGTCTCGGGGATCAGGTAGTCGCCCAACTGCAGGTCCCAGGGCGGGGCCAGCCGCATCGCCCCCTCCACCCAGCCCAGGTACCAGTCGGGCTGGGCGGGACTGGAGACGGCGGCCGGATCGAAGGGACCGTACAGCCACACCGGGTTGATCTGCACCAGTCCTCCCAGCAGTGCGAGGGCTGCCGTGACAAGGAAGAACAGTCCCACGGACTTGGCGGTGTAGCCGGGCCAGAAGCGGGTTCCCACCACGTTCGATTCGGTCCGGCCCGGTGCGGGGAACTGGGTGTGCTTCTGGTGCCAGACGATGGCGAGATGCACGGCGATGAGTATCCCCAGCAGAGCAGGCAGGAGGAAGATGTGCATGGCATAGAAGCGGGGTATCGTCTCCGGTGTGGGGAACTCGCCTCCGAACAGGAGGAACGCCATCCATTCGCCCACCACCGGGACCGACAGGACGATGGAGTAGCCGATGCGCAGCCCCGTGCCCGACAGGAGGTCGTCCACCAGGGAGTAGCCCAGGAAGCCGTTGCCGATGGCGAGGATCAACATCGTGGTGCCCACCACCCAGTTGAGCTCCCGCGGCTTGCGGAATGCCCCCGTGAAGAACACCCGGGCCAGGTGCACCACGATCGCCGCCACGAACACCAGCGCCGCCCAATGGTGGATCTGGCGCATCACCAGGCCCGCCCGCACCGAGAAGCTCGTCTCCAGCACCGAGGCGTAGGCGCGCGACATCTCCACTCCCCGGAGGGGCTGGTACGCCCCCGAGTAGACGATCTCCTCGGTGCTGGGCTCGAAGAAGAAGGTGAGGAAGACGCCGGTGAGGATCAGGACGATGAAGCTGTACAGGGCCACCTCGCCCAGGAGGAAAGACCAGTGGGACGGGAACGGCTTGGAGAGCTGACCCCGGAGAAGCCGGGCCACGCCGAGGCGGTCGTCCAGGGCGGCGTAGAGTCGATCGATCACCGGGATCCCTCACCCCAGCTCCAGAATCCCGGCCCCACCGGTTCCGGGAACCCCGCGGCGGCCACGAGGCTCCCGTCCTCGTCCACTTCCAGGGGGAGCTGGGGCAGGGGGCGGGCGGCCGGGCCGAACTCGGGGGTGGCGCCCTCCCGCGCCCGGAACGTGGACTGGTGACAGGGGCAGACCAGAAGCCCCGTGTCGGAGTCGAACAGGCCCACAGGGCAGCCGGCGTGGGTGCAGATCTTGGAATAGGCCAGGTAGCCCTCGGGTGCCCAGCCGGTCCTCTCCGGGGGGAGGGACAGGGCCGTCTCCTCCATCCGGACCAGCATGAGGATGGAATCGGCTGCGTGGGGGGAACCCTCCGGGAAGGCCGTGATCGCACCCCCCACCGGCAACGAGTCCACCGTGATGGGCACACCTTCGCTGTCCACCAACCGGACTCCTCGCCGCCAGGCCGTCTCGTGCAGCACCCGCCCCGGTCGACGTCCCAGCGAGCGGATGGGGAACACCAGCGCCACCCCCAGGGTGGCGAGGGCGCCGCCCAGCAAGCCCAGCAGGAGGGACCGCCTCGAGGTGGGAGCGGACAGGTCCGCCGCCACCGCCTCTCGCTCCGAGGGTTGGGAGGCGAGAGGGGGGCGTTCCTCACTCACTCCTTCCCCGCCCAGAAGGGCATGGGCCGCCACCACGAGGGCCCAGCCGATCCCGCCCAGGGCGAAGCCCAGGAGGGCTCCCTCCCACTGGGGATGGCCGCCGGACAGATACACGACCACCAGCCCCGCCGACGCCGCGATGCTGGCCGCCAGTGCCAGAGCGATGCGCCGCTGGGGAGTCACGGTCTCAGCTCCCGGGTCCGTCCCTCGATCCACGCCGCCGCCCCGATCACTCCCCCCAGCCCGATGAGCCAGGCGGCCGCGCCCTCGGCCACGGGTCCCCACCGGCCCAGGCTCCATCCTCCCGGGGTATCCGCCTCGTCCAGACCCAGGACGTAGCGGGTCACCGAGTCCAGCTCGTGCTGGTCGAGGACCGCCTCGGGATAGGCCGGCATTGACCCGGGTCCGGCCCGGACGGCCTCGGCGATCTCCAACGCACTGGACGGCAGCACCGAGGGAGCGTCCCGGGAACCGACCAGGGCTCCGCCCACCCCTGTGGCACCGTGGCAAGCGGCGCAGTTGAGGAGGTACAGATCGGCGCCGGTTCCCAGGTCCCCCTGCTGGGGGTCGACGGAGGGAACGGGCGGGCCCCCCAGCCGTCCCATGTGGGACGTGATGGCCTCGATCTGGTCGGGGGTGAGCCGGCGGGGGCCGCGGCGGATGGCCTCGTCGGGGGTGCGCAGCGGCATCCTCCCGGTCCGCATCATGAAGTCCGCTCCCGCCGCCCCCTGATCGACGATGGAGGGCGCCCACCGGGTTCCCCCTCCGGCCGGTCCGTGGCACCCGGCGCACTCGGCGATGTACAGCTCCTCGCCGGAGTCCTCCTGGCCCCACGCTGGAGCGACCGCCACCCCCAGCCAGAAGAGGACCGTGGCAGCCGCCAGCATCGCCCTCACGTCGGCACCTTCCGGGGGCGGGAGCGGTCCACCGACTCCAGCCATTCCCGGGCCAGCCAGACGCATACTCCGAGGAGAACCACACCGGGAGGTATCCACATGACGAGGCCGGCGAGCTGCTGGTCCACCAGCCAATCACCCCCGGCCGCCTCCACCCGGGCTGCGTACAGCGGGTACCAGGGGCGGGTGGAGAAGGTGAGGAGCGCTCCCACCGCGGTCCCGAGGAGCATTGTCCCGAACACCGACAGGATCGAGGCCCCGTAGGCGCGGGCGCGGCGCCTACCGGTTCCGAGGAGCGACATCCACCACAGGCCGGCCGCTCCCAGGAAGGTGAGGTGCTCGAGGCCGTGGAGGAGGGGGGAGAGCGCCGCCGCCTGGAAGATCGCCGGCAGGTGCCAGATCGCCAGAGTCGCCGCCAGTGCCGCCCAGGCCCACGGCCGTCTCTCTACCTTCCCCAGCCAGGGGCGGAGCCGCCGGAGCCGGCCGGTGAGGCGGGCCCGGAGGGCCGGGTCGATCCCCAGGAGCATGGCGGTCCCGGTCCGGGCCGCCAGCAACGGGAGGGGCGCCAGGACCAGGAGGACGTGCTGGCCCATGTGCGCCGCCAGGCTCTCCCCGGCGACGGATTCCAGGGGGGAGAAGAGGGCGGTGACCAGCAGACCGGCACCCAGGAGGAACGCCAGCAGCCGCCTCGTGTCTACCGGTCCTCCCCGACGGTACGCCCGGACGTACAGGTAGGAGGCCAGAACCATTCCCGCCGCCGGTACCGCTTCCAGGAGCGTGCTCATCCGCATCCGATCAGGTACACGCCCGATCCCTCCAGGATCATGAGAAGCGAGAACACGAGGGTGGACACGACCCCGGTGAGTGCCAGGAAACCCTCCGGGTCGGATGGGTCGAAGTGGCGGCGACCGGGACTGCCTTCCAGGGCAGTCCATGCCGCCCACCCGCCGAAGACCGCCAGGCCCACCGCCACGGCCGTGATGGCCGTCTGGATGGCGAAGTAGCGGGTGGTGGACGCCCATCCCCGGGCACAGGCCACCTCCGCCACCGTCCAGGTGGCCAGCAGGCGTGCCCCCCACAGCAGGGGCGGTGCGATCAGGGCCCACCATATGCGCCAGGTCCGGCTCAGGGGCTGGTCCAGCAAGTCGGTCATGCCAGATGCTCCGAGAGATACAGTGCCGAGAACACCACCAGCCACACCGCGTCCACGAAGTGCCAGTAGATGATGCTGAGGCGGACCGGAAGGTGGTGGTGCCTGTCGTACTCCCCCCGCCAGGAGGCGACCGCCACCGCCAGGAGCATCCCCACACCTCCCAGGAGATGGAGCCCGTGGAAGCCGGTGACGGCGAAGAAGATCGAGCCGTAGGCGTTGGTGGCGGGAGTGAACGTGGAGTGCATGTACTCGTAGGCCTGTATGCCGAGGAACCCCACCCCCAGCGCCATGGTGGCGGCCAGGCCCCACTGCAGGCCGCGGACGCGTCCGGCGGCGATGCTCCTCTCCGCCCAGTGGGCCGTAGCACTGGAGGTCACCAGCAACGCCGTTCCCACCCCGGCCAGCATCAGCTCGGGCGGTTCTATGTCTCCCAGGGGCCACTGCTCGGCACCGAAGCGCAGGTAGAAGTAGGAGCTGATCAGCCCGGCGAAGAGCATCGCCTCGGTGGCGATGAACAGCCAGGTGCCCCACCAGGCCAGCGGTCGGTGGCCGTGGCCGGGGTCGCGGGGGAGGTCGTCCACCACCAGAGTCTGGAGGTCGGTCATCCGTGTCCTCCCTCCCTCCACCACCCGACGGTGCAGCCCACCGAGACGATCAGTCCCACCCAGGCCAGGGTCCAGAAGCCGGCGATGATGCCCGAGAACATCATCAGGAGGGACGCGGCCAGCGCCAGCGGCCAGAGGGAGTCCCCCGGCATGGTGAGGATCTGCTCCGGCTCAGCGTCGACGACCGTCGTGCCCAGTAGCCGATGATGCTCGCCCGCCAGGGCGGGACCGGCCCGGGTGCGGATGGCGGCGGCGTCCTGCTCATCCCACAGGGGATGGCGGCTGTATATGGGCGTGAACGCCAGGTGGTTGTAGGCGGGGGGCGGCGAGGACGTGGCCCACTCCAGGGTGTCGGCCTGCCAGGGATCGGTCCCGGCCTCGGGTCCCCGCCGGATGGCCGCTATCACATCCCACAGGTACAGCGCCAGTCCCCCCGCCAGGATCACGGCTCCCGCGGTGGCCAGGAGGTTCCACGGCTCCCACCCCAGCCCGGACGGGTAGGTGTACACCCGTCGGGGCATACCCAGCAGGCCGGCCAGATGCATGGGGAAGAACGTCACGTTGAACCCGATGAAGATCAGCCAGAACGCCCACCGCCCCAGCCGCTCCGAGGGCATGCGCCCGGTCAGCTTGGGCAGCCAGTAGAGGAGCCCGGCCAGGATGGGGAAGACGGCGCCGCCGAAGAGCACGTAGTGGAAATGCGCCACCACGAAGTAGGAGTCGGTGATCGCCTGGTCGAAGGCCACCGCCCCGAACATCACCCCGGTGAAGCCTCCCAGGACGAAGGTGACGAGGAAGCCGATCACGTGCAGCATCGGAGGGCTGAGGCGCACCCGTCCCTCCCACATGGTGGCCAGCCAGGCGAAGATCTGGATGCCGCTGGGGATGGTGATGAGGACGCTGGCCGCTCCGAAGAAGACGAGCGACACCGACGGGAGGCCCACTGCAAACATGTGATGGACCCACACTCCGAAGGAGATGATGGCGATCGCCATCATGGAGAGCGCGATCCACAGGTAGCCGATGATGGGACGCCCCGAGAAGACGGGCACGATGCTGGAGACGATCCCCAGGGCGGGCAGCAGGATGATGTAGACGTCCGGGTGGCCGAAGATCCAGAACAGGTGCTGCCACAGCACCGGGTCACCCCCGGCCGCCGCCTCGTAGATCTTGAAGTCGAAGAGCCGGTCCAGTTCCAGGAACACGTTGGCCAGCGTGAGGCTGGGAAGGGCGAACACGATGGCGAGGGAGGTAGCCAGCACCGACCAGCAGTAGAGGGGCATGCGGCTGATGGCCATGCCCGGTGCCCGCAGCTTGAGGATGGTCACGATGAAGTTGATCGCGCCGGCGGTGGTGCTGATCCCCAGGAAGATGAGCCCGAGGGCGTAGAAGTCGATGTTGAGCTGGGGAGTGAACTCCCGCGCCGCCAAGGGCACGTAGTTGAACCAGCCGTTGTTGGGGGCGGCACCTCCCAGGAAGCTGGAGTACATGAACACCCCCGCCGCCAGGTACACCCAGTAGCTGAAGGCGTTGAGGCGGGGGAACGCCATGTCCCGGGTGCCGATCTGGAGCGGCACCAGGTAGTTCCCGAAGCCGCTCAGCATCGGGGTGACGAACAGGAAGATCATGGTCACCCCGTGCATCGAGAAGAGCTGGTTGAACAGGTCTGGCTCCACCAGCTCCAGGTTGGAGTCGGTCAGCTGGACGCGCATGACCATCGCCTGGAGGCCGGCCAGCACGAAGAAGACGGAGGCGGTGACCAGGTACCGGCGGCCCACCGCCTTGTGGTCGGTGGTGGCCAGCTTGTCGATCCCGCGTCTGCCGGTTCCCCACAGCCGCTCCAGAGCAGCGGGAGTGGAGGTGTCGGGAGCGCTCATCGGAGGCCCTCCAGGTAGGTGACCAACGCTTCCAGGTCGGCCCCGTCCAGGTCGGCGGGGGGCATCGCCACGCCCGGCTTGAACCGGTCGGGGTCCTCGATCCAGGCCCTCAGGTTCTCCCGGGTCAGATCGAGGGTGACCCCGGCGATGGTGTCCCGGGAGGCGAGGTGGGTCAGGTCAGAGCCCCGGGTGCCCGACTCGGAGACACCCCGGATGGTGTGGCATCCCACGCATTCGCTCTCCACGAAGATGTCGCGGCCGCGTCGGGACTCTGGATCCTCCGGCTCCCGGGCCGGCCGGGCC
>JBKHJQ010000115.1:0-7242 GCA_046538055.1 Actinomycetota bacterium | reverse complement strand
GACCAGTGGATCCAAGCGAGTCGCCGGAGCTGAGCGCGCTCTTCCGCCAGGAGCTGGAAGAGCGCTCTGGCGCGTTGGTGGAAGCTGCCCGGAGGCTCCTGGTGGAGTCGGTCGATCCCGAGTCGCTGGAGAGCGCCATCCGCGATGCCCACACGATCAAGGGGTCCGCCCGGATGATGGGCAACGACAGCATCGCCTCGGCCGCGGCCGCAACCGAACAGGCCTGGCGCGCCCTGCGGGAGGAGCGCCTATCCCCGACCACGGAGGTGGCGGCCGCTCTCATCGAAGTGGCGGAGCAGCTGGGCAGGTCCTTCGACGGCGAGAACCCCCTGGAGCTGGCCAAGGCGGTGTCGCGGGTGAACAGGGCCTTCGGCTCGGGGGGCAACCCGTCCGGTCGATCGCTCCCCCCTGACCCGGGTGCGTTGGGCGGGCTTCTGTCATCGGTGACCACCTCCCTTCTGGAAGGCGTGACGCGGGTGGACACGGGTGAGCTCTACCGCCTGGTCAATCGCCTGGTGGAGGTCTCCCTGGATACGTCTGCCCTCGCCGACCTGTCGTTGGTGAACGTGGAAGGGGCTGATCCCAAGAAGATCCTGGCCGCCTGGCGGGGTCACATGCAGCGGCTAACCGAGTCGATGACCGAGCTCCAGGATCAGGCGGTGTCGCTGGCCAACATCCCGTTCCGGGAGGCGGCGGAGACCTTCCCCCAGTTCATCCGCTACCTGGGTCGCAAGCTGGGCAAGGACGTTCGCTTCCTCCTGGCGGGTGAGGACGTGGAGCTCGATCGCCAGATCGTGGAGCAGCTGCGTGAGCCACTCCGGCACCTGCTCGTCAACGCCGTCGATCACGGACTGGAGGCACCCGACGACCGCGCCTCCAAGGGAAAGTCCTCCACCGGGACCGTCACGGTCCATGTCCAGCGCAAGGACGACCGGGTACGGATTTCCGTCACCGACGACGGGGCGGGCATCAACTGGAAGGAGGTGGAGGGCCGCGCCGCCGAGCTGGGCCTCACGATCACCGACGACCTGGCTCCCCTTCTCATCCGCCCCGACTTCTCCACCCGTCCCGAGCCGGACGAGTTCTCCGGCACGGGGGAGGGACTCAGCGTGGTAGCCGACGTGGTGGAGCGCCTCCACGGAGGCATGCAGATCGAGTCGCTGCCGGAGGAGGGGACCAGTGTCGTCCTCACGCTCCCCATCTCCCTGGTGCTCCAGAACATGGTGGTGGTGGCGGTGGGCGACCAGTTCTGGGGTCTTCCCGAGACCGCGGTGGTGGGGACGATGCCCCTCAACGATCCCGAGCTCCGCATGGGCGAGTCGGGCAAGGAGATCAAGTTCGAAGGCGCCACGGTTCCGGTCATCCCCCTGGCGCTGGCGGTGGGGATGCCGGAGCTGGAGGAGGACCTCGAGCTGGTGGTCCTCTCGGGCCGGGCCGGCCTGGTGGCGGTGACCGTCCCCGAGATCGTGGACCGGCGGCGGGTAGCGGTCAAGGACCTGGGCCCCATCCTGGAGGGCGCAGCCCACATCACCGCCGCCGCCTTCCTGGGCGGAGGGGAGGTCCTGGTGGTGATAGACCCCCACTACCTGTCAGAGTTCGCCCGCAGCCGGCCCCACTGGGAGCGGCGCCGTCCCACCGTCCTGGTGGTGGACGACTCGGCCGGTGTCCGCCAGCTCATCTCCGCCACCCTCAGCGGCGCCGGCTTCGATGTGGTGGCGGCGGCGGGCGCTCGTGAGGCGGTCCAGCGACTGTCCGAGTCCGCCACCGACGCCCTGGTGGTCGACTACTCGATGCCCCGCTCGTCGGGTGTGGACCTGGTCCGGGCCCTGCGCTCTGCCGACGTGACCATCCCCATCGTCATGGTCTCGGCCGTCGCCACGCCCGAGGAGCAGAAGGCGGCCTGGCAGGCGGGCGTGGACGCCTACATGGACAAGTTCGACCTTCGGAAAGGGGTCCTGACCGCCACGATCCGTAGGCTGTTGGCCGAGAATGCGTCTTCCTGACCCGACCCGGTACGCTCGGAGCAGCTCCCTGGGGGATAGAGGACATGCCTGAGTGGGCCAGCATCGCCATCCTGTCCGTGGGCCTGGTCGCGCTTGCCCTGGCGATGTGGCTGGTGGTCCGCTCTAACCTGCGGGTGCGCCGGGCGGAGCGGGCAGCCGAGGAGGCCCACTCCATCAAGAACGACTTCGTGGCGATGGTCAGCCACGAGCTTCGGACGCCCCTCACCTCCATCGCCGGGTTCGCCGACACCCTCATCGTGGGGTGGCAGGACCTGTCCGACCAGGAGGTGGACGAGTTCCTCCACTACATCCACAAGCAGGCTCTCTATCTGGGGGACCTGGTGGAGGACGTGCTGGTGATTCCCCGTCTGGAAGCGGGCCGGCTCCGCTTCCGGCCCGACCTGTTCGACCTGGGCAAGGTGGTGCATGAGGTCACCGAGCTGCTGGTGGCCACCGACTCCAGCCGCGACGTGGTCGTGTCCATGCCCACCGGCGTGATGGTGGATGCCGACCCCAAGCGGGTGCAGCAGGTCGTCCGCAACCTGCTGGAGAACGCCCGCAAGTACGGGGGCGAGCAGGTGCTGGTGGAGGGGTTCGGCTACGGGGACCACTACGTGATCGTGGTGGCGGACAACGGCCCGGGAGTGCCGGAGATGGCCGCCGAGCAGATCTTCGAGCATTTCGAGCAGCTCTCCAAGGGCGACTCCCGCTCCTCCTCCGGCATCGGCCTGGGGCTCCCCATCGCCCGCCGGCTGGCCCGGGCCATGGGAGGGGACGTGTGGTACGAGCGGCGCTTCCCCACCGGCAGCCGGTTCTGCTTCTCCCTGCCCCTGTCGGCGGGCGAGAAGGACGTGGACGGCTCCGTGGCCCCCGTCCCCGAATCGGCCGAACCCCGCCGTCCCCCGGGCCTGGGCCTCGTCACCGAGTAAGCGTCCTCGGCGGCTCAACGGTAGTGAGCGCCGCTCGTGTCGACGGTACTGGGCGGTGAGTTCCGAGTATTGGGTACCTGACCGGTACCAGAGTCCTCTCCTCTGAGACCACGAACGGCTGACAATCGATCCGTGGTGGAGACCGGTCAGCCGGCGATGAGGTAAGCGACCCACCACTCACCACCCACTCAGTACCCAGAATGCCGCGAAGCTCACACTCATGTGATTCTGACCCGCCCAGCCGGTACCATCACCCCGGATGCAGACCCGGTGGTTCACACAGGACGACGACGTCGAGGTGGAGGGCGAGTGGGTCGGCCCCGAGGCCGACGCCCCCACCGACTCACCTCTCTTCGAGGGGCTCAATCCGCCCCAGCGTGAGGCGGTGGCCGCCGTCGAGGGCCCGCTCCTGGTGGTGGCGGGAGCAGGGTCCGGCAAGACCCGCGTCCTCACCCACCGGGTGGCGCACCTGATCCGCGACCGCCGGGTGCCCCCGGAGCGGATCATGGCCATCACGTTCACCAACAAGGCCGCCAACGAGATGAAGGAGCGTGTCTCCCAGCTCGTGGGGAGCATTCGCCGCTCGATGTGGGTCTCCACCTTCCATTCGGCCTGCGTCCGCATCCTGCGGGCGGAGGGCAGCCGGCTGGGCTACCGGAGCGGGTTCTCCATCTACGACGAGGCCGACTCGGTCCGCCTCCTCACCCAGGTGATCAAGGACCTCGATCTGGACACCAAGAGGTTCCCGCCCAAGAGCGTCAAGGCGACGATCTCCAACGCCAAGAACGAGTTGGTGGACTACGAGACGTTCTCGCGGCGGGGCGACGGCTTCTACCACGAGCAGATGTCCGACATCTACCGCCTCTACCAGCAGCGGCTCCTGGAGTCCTCCGCCATGGACTTCGACGACCTGCTCATGGTCACCGTCGAGCTGCTGGCCGCCTTCCCCGAGGTGGCTGCCCAGTACCAGAACCGCTTCCGGTACGTCCACGTGGATGAGTACCAGGACACCAACCACGCCCAGTACGTGCTGGTCAAGCAACTGGTGGAGGAGCATCGCAACCTGTGCGTGGTGGGCGACGCCGATCAGTCCATCTACGGCTGGCGGGGAGCCGACATCCGCAACATCCGGGAGTTCGAGAGGGACTTCCCCGACGCCCGGATCGTGATCCTCGACCAGAACTACCGGTCCACCGAGACGATCCTGCGGGCGGCCAACGCCCTGATCGACAACAACACGGGCCGCACCCCCAAGAACCTGTGGTCCGATCGAGGCGATGGAGCCCGTCTGGTCCGCTTCGAGGGCCAGGACGAGCACGACGAGGCGGGATTCGTGGCCGATCAGGTGGATGCGCTGGTGGACGAGGGCTACAACCCCGCCGACATCGCCGTCTTCTACCGCACCAACGCCCAGTCCCGCGTCCTGGAGGACGTGCTGGTGCGGCGGGGCATCGCATACACCGTGGTGGGATCGGTGAGGTTCTACGAACGCAAGGAGATCAAGGACGCCCTCGCCTACTTGCGGGTGCTGGTCAACCCCGACGACCAGGTGGCGGTGAAGCGGATCATCAACGAGCCCAAGCGGGGGATCGGCGACACAACCATCGCCCACGTGGACCGGTTCGCGGAGGCGGAGCGCATCCCCTTCTTCGCCGCCCTGCGGAGAGCCGACGAGATAGGCGCCCTCAACAACCGGGCTCAGAGCCGCATCGCCGAGTTCGTGGCCCTGATCGACCACCTCTCCGAGGTCCTGGAGGAGGGGGGCGTGCCGGCGGCGGTGGATGCCGTGCTGGGCGACACCGGCTACATCGAGGCGCTGGAGTCGGAGCGCACGATCGAGTCGATGGGCCGGGTGGAGAACCTGAAGGAGCTGCGCTCGGTGGCGGCCGAGTTCGTGGAGTCCAACCAGGGGACCTTCATCGCCGAGGAGCCCTGGGACGAGATGCCGGGGTGGCGCCAGCTGGAGGTCTTCTTGGAGACCACGGCCCTCACCTCCGACGTGGACGAATGGGAGGAAGGGGGCGGCGCCGCCACGCTTATGACCCTCCACACCGCCAAGGGCCTGGAGTTCCCGGTGGTCTTCATGACGGGGATGGAGGAGAGCGTCTTCCCCCACATGCGGACGCTGGGAGAGCCCCACGAGCTGGAGGAGGAGAGGCGTCTCGCCTATGTGGGCATCACCCGGGCCCAGGACCGGCTCTACCTCACCTCGGCGTCCAGCCGGATGCTGTACGGGGGCACCAACTACAACCGGCGGTCCCGGTTCCTGGACGAGATCCCCGACCATCTCCTGGAGCGGGCCCCCAAGCGTCAGCGCCGGCGCCGCTCCGAGCAGGTGAGCGGCCCCCGCACCACCGTCGCCTCCACGGATGTGTCCCCCGGTGACCGGATACGCCACGACAAATGGGGACTGGGGACGGTGCGGGAGGTGTCCGGCACCGGCGACAAGGCCGAGGTGGAGGTGGCCTTCGACACCGAAGGGGTCCGCCGCCTCCTGCTGGCCTGGGCCCCCCTGGAAAGGGCGTGAGGTTCTGAGTTCCGAGTTGTGAGCTCGGGTCACTCATCACTCGGAACCCACTACTCAGTACTGTCCGGCGAGGACACCTCGCTTCGTCTCGCCCAGCGAGCTATCAACTCGTGGATCTCGTCCAGCCCGTCGGTGAGGGCGGCGGGGCCCGGCTGGAGGATGAGGGCCGAGTCGATCTCCCAGATGGCGTCGTCCCGGATGGCGGGGACCTCCTCCCAACCGGGCCGGCGGCGGATCCGGTCGAGCTGCACCTTCTTGCCGCACCAGGAGGCGAGGATCATCTCGGGGGAGCGGCGGGCGATCTCCATCGGGTCGGCGATGATCCGGTCCCGGGCCAGCGGCGATCCCCCCTTCTCGGCGAAGATGTCCACTCCACCCGCGATCCCGATCAGCTCCGACACCCAGCCGATCCCGGTGATGTGGGGGTCGTTCCACTCCTCGAAGTAGACCCGGGGTCGCCGGGGAAGCGAGGCCGCTCGCTGCCGGACCTCCTCCACATGAGAGGCGAGGGAGCGGGCGTAGCTGTCCGCTGCCTCCGCTGCGCCCACCATCGCCCCCAGGCGGCGCACATAGGACAGGATCCCCCCAACGGTGCGGTGGTTGCTGATCCAGACCTCCACTCCCTCCTTGATCAGGTCCCGGGCGATGTCCGCCTGGATGTCGGAGAACCCCACCACCAGGTCCGGCTCCAGCTCCAGGATCTTGTGGTGGCGGGCGCTGGTGAAAGCCGACACCCTGGGCTTTTCCTGCCGGGCTCCCTCGGGTCGGATGGTGAACTGGGAGATCCCCACGATGCGCTTCTCCTCCCCCAGGGCGTAGAGGACCTCGGTGGGCTCCTCGGTGAGGCAGACGATCCGCTCCGGCATCGACACGTCCTCACGGTAGGCGCTCCGATCGCCCTGTCGTGACCGGTCTACCCTGCTGGCTCGCACCTACCTTCGACGAGGCGATGACCGACAGCCATGAACTCACTCTCGATCCCATAGAGGCCCGCATCCTGGGAGTCCTGGCCGAGAAGCAGGCCACCACCCCCGACTACTACCCGCTCACCCTGTCCGGGGTGGTGGCGGGCTGCAACCAGTCCACCAACCGGGACCCGGTGATGGACCTGGACGAGGACCGGGTGGAGAAGGCGCTGGTCAGGCTGCACGACGCCGGCCTCGCCACCCCGGTGCGCCGTTCTGCCGACCGGGCCACCAAGTACCGGCACAAGCTGGACGAGGCGCTGGAGATCGGCGAATCGGAGCGGGCGGTGCTGGCCGTCCTCCTGCTGCGGGGGGCGCAGACGGCCGGGGAGCTGCGGACCCGCACCGACCGATACGTGGAGTTCGGCTCCGTGGAGGAGGTGGAGGCGGCGATCGACCGGCTGGAAGAGGCCGGGTTGGCCCGGCGCCTCCCCCGCAGCCCCGGCCAGAGCCAGCGCCGGGTTGAGGAGACGCTCAGTTCCTCCGGCGACGACACCGAAGAGGTCGCGCCGGAGCGGGACTCCCTGGAAGACAGGGTGAGGTCGCTGGAGGAGAGGTTCAGCCGGCTTCTGGAACAGCTCGGGGTCGACGACGTGTAGGGGGATGCATCGGGACCAGAATGGCCCCATGCAACTGGCACCCAACCTCCATCGCATCGGGTCCGACCTGGTCAACTGCTACCTCGTCGCCGACGAGTCGGGCGTGACCCTTATCGACGCCGGGCTCTCCGGCCACTGGGAGGAGCTGGTCACGGAGCTGGCCGGGATGGGCAAGACCCTGGACGATGTGAAGGCACTCCTGCTCACCCACGGTGACAC
>JBKHJQ010000114.1:0-7251 GCA_046538055.1 Actinomycetota bacterium | reverse complement strand
CTTCGGCGCCGGCCAGGCGGGCGGCCCGATCGTCCATCTCCCGGTCCCGCCGGTCCCCGTAGGAGAAGAGCACGGTATCGGCCAGGCCCTGGGTGCTGTCGGTGATGTGAGCCGCCAGGTCGCCGGAGGCCGCCGCCGCCACCCGAGCCGACTCCCGGGCGGAGCGGTCGGCCAGCCAGGGGACCAGCCAGCCCACCAGCGCCATGGCCACTCCCACCAGGGCCGCCAGGCGGGGATCCGCCCACCAGGCCAGTCCCGCCAGCGTCAGGGCCGGAACTGCCACTCCCGCAACGGCGGGTGCCACGGTGTGAGCGAAGAACACCTCCACCCGGTCCACGTCGCTCATGACCCTCTCCACCAGATCGCCGGAGCGGGTGTCGGCCAGCGCCGCCGGGGCGAGGGGCTCCACCCGGCGGAAGAACTCGCTGCGCATGGAGGCCAGGAGGCCGAAGGCGACATCGTGGCCCCGGTACTGCTCGAGGTAGCGGGCGACCGCCTTGACGGCGGCGGCACCGGCCAGGGCCGCCGCCAGCGCCCCCGGGGAGTCCAGCCTCCCCTCCGCCATCGATGCCGCCCCCCAGGCACCGCCTGCCACCAGGAACAAGCCGGCGGAGAGCTGGACGATGCGGGCGACCACGGAAGCAGCCATGGAGCCCGCCACCGGTCGGAGCATCGCCGTCAGCCGGCGCCGTGAGCTCACGTCCCGCTCCTCATCCGCCCGAAGAGGCCGTCACCCATGTCGTCGGGGGCCCCCCGGGCCACGATCCGTCCTCCCTCCATCTGGACGACCTCGTCGCAGCCGCGGACGGTCGTTATCCGGTGGGCGATCACCAGCACGCTCCGGCCGGACATGAGACGCCGGATCGCCTCCCCCACGAGGGCCTCCGTCTCCAGGTCCAGCCCGGAGGTGGCCTCGTCCAGTATGAGCAGGGGGGCGTCCGCCAGGAAGGCGCGGGCGATGCCGATGCGCTGGGCTTCCCCCCCGCTCAAGTCCCGGCCCCGCTCACCCACCACCGTCTCGAACCCGTCCGGCAGGGCCTCGATCACCTCCAGCACGTTGGCGAGGCGGCAAACCTCCACCAGGTCCTCGAAGGTGGCGTCCTCCCGGGCCACCCGTAGGTTGGCGGCCACCGAGTCGGTGAACAGATGGGTGTCCTGTCCCACGTAGCTCACCCGTCGGCTCAGCCATGCCGGGTCGGCCACGAGCAGGTCGGTGCCGTCCACCAGGACCCGGCCCCGGTGGGGGTGGCGCAGACCCAGGGCGAGGGAGGCGAGCGTCGACTTGCCTGCTCCCGACCGCCCCACCAGCGCCACGGATGTGCCGGGGGTGACGGTCAGGTTCACGTCGTGCAAGGACGGGGTGGATGATCCCGGGTAGGCGAAGGTGACGCCCTCGAAGACCAGCTCCCCCCGGGCGGGCGTGTCGGGGCAGGCTTCACCGCGGGGCCGGGGCGGGACCTCGCCCAGCTCCCCGATCCGCCGCAGGGCACCGATCCCCAGGGCCCCCAGGTAGAAGAACGAGACGAGGTCGACGAGGGGCTCGATCGCCACCACCGCCAGGAGGAACAGGGTGACGGCCCCGGCGGTGCCCAGGTTCCCGGCGGAGACCCTCCACCAGATGACGCCCAGCACCGCCAGGACGGATACCGCCGAGTAGACCAGATCCACCCATATCAGTGCCTGCTGGTTGACGCGCAGCACGCCCATGGTGCGCCCCCGGACCTCCTCCGATCGGGCCTCCAGCACCGAGGCCCACTCCCGGGAGCGGTCGAACAGCTTGAGGGTGGTGAGTCCCTGGAGTGCGTCCAGGAAGTCGGCCGCCAGGGCGTCACGGGAGCGGCGAAGCCGCTCCCCCGCCGACCGGAAGCTCCTCTCCAGGCCCCGCAAGGCCAGCGCCACCAGCGGCAACGCCAGCAACAGCACGGTGCCCACCCAGGCGTCGATGGAGATGGCCATCCCCGCCACCACCAGCGGCACCGCCAGCCCCCGGACGACCAGGGGGAGGAAGCGCCCCACCATGGCCCCCACCCGCTCCACCCCGTCTGTCATCACGCCGGCGACGTCCCCGGTGCGATACCGGTCGCGGAGGGCTGGGCCGATGTCCAGGATGTGACGGTGGATGAGCCCGACGGCGTGTCGGCGGAGGACGGAGACGGCCCGCGTGCGGGCGGGAGGGCCGACGCCGGCCAGGAGGGCGGCGCCTGCCACGACCGCTACCGACCACCCCACCGGGAGCGGTGATCCATCCCGGAAGGCGTTTCCCACCAGCAGCACGAGGACGGCGGTGAGGATGCTCACCCCCACCCCGGTGGCCGACGCCCATGCCACCCATGGCAGCGTCCCCGAGAGGAGGCTGCCGGGACGCAAGCGGGGGCGGTCGACTTCGTTCACGAGTGCCCCTCACGGTATCGGGAGGGAGGGGAAGCGGAAACGCCGCCTGGTCAGGGGCGTATCAGCTTGAAGCCTTCGGCCAGGGCGAGGCCCGCCTCCTGTCCGTGGCGGGCCGCCAGATCCCGCAGCCGCTGCACGAACGCCTCCCGGGCCTGGGGTGACCTGGCGGCGTCGCCCATGGTGGTGGACGACTGGCTGGAGTGGCACAGGAGGGCGGCCACCTTCTGCTCGAAGGTGGGGGCGATGTCCTCTCGATGGTCGACATCCTGGGCCTGCCACAGCAGGACGGCGTCGGGGCGATGCTTGTCCAGTCCCTGGCCGGGGAAGAAGAGGTGGTCGCGGGCGGCCACCACACCGTCTATCAGGCCCATGCCGGCCGCCCGGTGATCGGGGTGGAGCATGTACCGGCGCCAGGGGTCGTGGCCGAGTACCACGTCGGGCCGGAGCGTGCGTATCGACCGACAGATCTCCTCCCGGAGGGCGGGTGAATTCGCCAGCTCGCCGTCCACGTGATCGAGGTGGATCACCCGGGACGCTCCCAGTGCCGCGGCCGCCTCCTCCTGCTCGCGGCGGCGGGCGGCTACCAGCGCCTCGGTGCTCATACCCTCGTCCCAGGTACCCTTCGACCCGTCCGTGAGGACGAGGATCGTCACCTCGCACCCCGACCCGGCCCAGCGGGCCAGGGTCCCTCCCGCCCCGAACTCGGCGTCGTCGGGATGCGCTCCCACCGCAAGGGCCCTCTCGGGTGTCTCCAGGGGAGGGTTGCCCCCCTGCAGGTCGTCGTAGAGGTCGGTCATGTCCCGGCACCGTACCGTCGCAGCCAGGCGCCGTTCGGGTCGAGGGAGGCGGCGGCGAAGTCGGCGGGCCCATCCAGGTCGAGGACCAGGCCCTTGCGCACCACCACCCGGGGACCAGGCAGGCGGGCGAGATGGCGGTGGAAGGAGCCGGGGCCGTAGGAGAACCGCATCGGGGCGGTGCCGCCCACCAGCGACGTCCCGCCGTCGTCGGAGGGGGCGATAGGGCAGTCCCCGGTCTCCAGGGCATCCAATGCCGGTGCCAGATCGGCGGCGCGGAGGAGCGGTAGGTCGGCGTGGATCACAAGCCAGGGCCGCTCCCGGGACGAGGCGGCGGCGGCGAAGGCGGTGGCCGCCCCGTCGAGCCCGCCACCGGGATCCTCCACGGCGTCCCAGCCGTTCTCCTTGGCCCATGCGGCCACATGCGAATCGGCCGCCAGGGCTATCACCTCCGCCCCCGCCTGGGCGACTGCGGTCATGGTGTGTCGGGCCAGGTCCCTACCCAGCCGGGACCTGGCCCGAGCAGGGAGGAGCGGCGCCAGGCGGCGCTTGGCCACGAAGAAGCGCTTCACGGGGACGGCTGCCAGGACCGGCATCCCAACCAGGGTATCCCGGCTGTTCCAGGGTGTTGCCGGGGTACCATCCGAGGGGCATGGCTGTCACTTCCAGGGCGGGGTCGGGCTGGGAAGTGGCCGGCACCACCGGCTACGACCCGCGCATCACCTCTGTCGTCGTCAGGGCCTTCACCTGGACGGTGGGAGCGGCGGGTGTCATCTGGGGCACCATCTACGTCTTCCTCGACGTGGCATCCGCCTCCGTTTATCCCTACGGCTTCTCCGCCCTCTCGGTCCTCAACGGGCTGGCCCATCTCCGCCACCGCCGTCTCGAGTGGTTCGGTGGCGTGGAGATCCTCCTGATCCTGGTGATTCCCATCCTCCTCTCCCTGCATCTGGGGGGGCTGGCTGCATCCGGCGGGGTGGGCCTGTGGGCCGTCCTCGCACCGGTGGGGGCACTGCTGATGCTGGGGCCCCGTATCGCCCTGGCGACGTTCACGGCATTCGTTGTGCTCACCGCCGCCACCGTCTGGGGAGAGGGTTTGTGGGCCTCGCAGGCCACCCTCGCTCCGCCGGCGGTGGATGCCTTCTCCTTCCTCAACATCACGGCCGTGGCGCTCGTCGTCTACTGGGCGACCCGGATCTTCCTGTCGGCCAACCATAGGCTGACCGCCGAGCAGACCCGGCTCCTGGAGGTGGAGCAGGCCTATGTGGCTCAAGAGGCGATGCTGCGCCAGCAGGAGCGTCTCGCCACCCTGGGCAAGCTGAGCGCCGGCGTGGCCCACGAGCTCAACAACCCGGCGGCGGCGGCGGGCCGTGCCACCGACCAACTGGGGGAGGTGGTGGGACGCCTCATCGACGACGCCGTGGGGTTGCTGGGATTCGGGATCGGCCCGGAGGGTCTGGAGTGGGTGAAGGAGATGGCCCGCAACGATGCGGCACCCGATCCCCTGGAGCTGGCCGACAGGGAGGAGGAGATCGCCCGATGGCTGGGGCTGGGAGGGGTGGAGGACGCCTGGGACCTGGCGTCAGACCTGGCCCGGCTCGGCTTCGAAGGAGAGTCCCTGGAGCGGGCGGCGGAGCGGTACCGGCGCCGCCAGATCACGGCCGCTCTTCGCTGGATCGTCGACGTGGGCCGGGCCCGGGAGCTGCTGGGGGAGGTCCGGACCAGCACAGGCCGCATCTCCGACATAGTGGGATCGCTCAAGGGCTACTCGCACATGGACCGGGCCGAGATGACCCGGGTGGACGTGGAGAAGGGCCTGGACGACACGCTCACCGTGCTCACCGGCAAGCTGGACGGCATCGAGGTGGTGCGGAGGCGAGGCAGCGACCTTCCATCCGTCACGGGCCACCCGGGAGAGCTCAACCAGGTGTGGACGAACCTGATCGCCAACGCCGCCGAGGCGATGGAGGGATCGGGGACCATCACCATCTCCACCTCGGCCGCCGATGGCCGCCTGCAGGTGGAGGTGGAAGACGACGGTCCCGGCATACCCGCCGACCTACTCGACCGGGTCTTCGATCCCTTCGTGACCACCAAGGCCCCGGGGGAGGGGACGGGCCTGGGCCTCAACCTCACCCACCAGATCGTGGTCGACCGTCACGGAGGGACCATCACGGTGGAGTCGCAGCCGGGATCCACCCGGTTCGTGGTCGCCCTGCCGGCGGAGGCGGGCATATGAGCGAACGGCCCAACGTCCTGGTGGTCGACGACGACGCCGCAGTCCTATCGGCCGTGGAACGGGACATGAAGCGCCGCTACTCGGAGCGATACCGGGTGATGGCGGCCCAGTCTGGTGCGGAGGCCCTGGAGATGCTGAAGAGGCTGGAGCTCCGGGACGAGCAGGTGGCGATGGTGATCGCCGACCAGCGGATGCCACAGATGACGGGCACCGAGCTGCTGGCGACGGTGGCCGGACGGAGCCGTCAGACCCGCCGGGTGCTCCTCACCGCCTACGCCGACACCGACGCCGCCATCGAGGCCATCAACCTCTCGGGGGTCGACTACTACATCCTCAAGCCGTGGGATCCCCCCGAGGAGCGCCTCTACCCGGTGGTCGACGACCTGCTGGACGACTGGGAGTCGGTGGGGCGCAAGTCCCCCGACATCGGCCTTCGGGTGGTGGGTGATCGCTGGTCGGTGGAGTCCAACCGGCTGAGGGAGTTCCTCTCGCGGAACCAGGTGCCCTTCCGGTGGCTGGAGACGGGACGTCACGCCGAGGCCGATCGGCTGGTGGCGGCGGCCCCGTCCCACCGGCTTCCCCTGCTCATACTGGAGGACGGCACCGTCCTCTCCGATCCGGCTACGGAGGAGGTGGCGGAGGCCGTGGGGATGCAGCCGGTGTCCGACCTGGAGTTCTACGACCTCGTGGTGGTGGGGGCCGGGCCCGGCGGGCTGGCCGCCGCCGTGTACGGCGCCTCGGAGGGCTTGTCCACCGCGGTGGTGGAAGCGGAGGCCCCCGGGGGGCAGGCCAGCGCCAGCTCTCGCATCGAGAACTACCTGGGCTTTCCCCAGGGCGTGAGCGGCGCCGACCTGGCCCGCCGTGCCTACACCCAGGCCCGGCGATTCGGGGCGGACTTCGTCACACCCCGCCGGGTGACGGGGCTGGGGCGGGAAGGCCCCTATCGCATCCTCCAGATGGACGACGGCGGGGAGCTGCGTTGCTGGGCCGTGATCGTGGCGACCGGAGTGCAGTACCGGACCCTGGAGGCCCCTGGGGCGGAAGCCCTGGTGGGCAGGGGCATCTACTACGGATCCACCGCCACTCACGTGAGCGAGCTGGATGGGGAGCGGGTCGTGATCGTGGGAGGGGCCAACTCGGCGGGTCAGGCGGCCGTTCACCTGGCCGACAACGGCTCGAAGGTGCATCTGGTGGTGAGGGCCGCCAGTCTCGCCGAGCGGATGTCGAGCTATCTGGTGACCCAGGTGGAGTCCCGCCCGGGGATCACGGTTCGCACGTCGTGCCAGGTGCAGGAGGTGGAGGGTGAGGAGCGACTGGAACGGGTGAAGCTGGGCTCGCCGGTGGGGAGCGAGAGCCTGGACGTGTCCGCTCTCTTCGTCTTCATCGGGGCACGCCCCCGCACCGAGTGGCTGGATGGGGTGGTCGCCCGTGATGGGAGGGGCTTCCTCCTCACGGGGTCCGATCTGGTATCGGCCGGACGCTGGGCGGGGGACCGAAGCCCGATGCTGCTCGAGACGAGCGTGCCCGGGGTGTTCGCGGTGGGGGATGTCCGCTCGGAGTCGGTGAAGAGAGTGGCGTCGGCCGTGGGGGAGGGGTCGGTGGCCGTCCACCTGGTCCACGCCTACCTGGCGGAGTGACGCAGTTAGGGTCGGGATATGAGATTCGGATGCTTCATACCCCAGGGCTGGACCCTCGACCTGGTGGGGATCCCCACCCAGGAGCACTGGGCGACGATGACCGGGGTGGCGGCGGCGGCGGAGTCAGCCGGGTTCGAGTCGGGTTGGGTCTTCGACCACTTTCACACCGTTCCCGTCGCCACCCAGGAGC
>JBKHJQ010000113.1:0-7256 GCA_046538055.1 Actinomycetota bacterium | reverse complement strand
ACAGAAGCCCGTCCAGTGTCCTTTGGCCCCGGAAGCGGAAGCGCTCCATCGAGATCGCCGCCGCAGTCCCCAGCACCACCGCCACCAGGGTGGAGACCGCCGCCACGATCAGGGTGTTGCGGATCGCCCGCATGATGTCGTCGTTGCGAAGCATCTCGCCGTACCACCGCACCGACGGCCTGGTCCAGACTCCTACCCGGGAGTTGTGGTTGAACGAGAAGACCGCCAGCACGACGATGGGGGCGTAGAAGAAGAGATAGACCAGCCATCCGTGGGCAGCGAGCAGCCGATCCACCAGGGGCGCGGGAGTGACGGTCCTGCTCACAGCGTGCGGCCGCCCTTCCGGAAGTAGATCACCGTGGCGGCCAGCATCACCACCATCACTGCCACAGACAGAGCCGACCCGTAAGGCCAGTTCCGGGCCTGGAGGAACTGGCTGACGATGTAGTCGCCCAGGTAGGGAGGCCGACCCCCACCCAGGATGGCAGGGGTGACGTAGGCACCCAGGGCGGGGATGAAGACCAGCACCGAACCCGCCACCACTCCCGGCATCGACAGAGGGAGCGTCACCCGCCGGAACGCCTCCCACCCGCCGGCATAGAGGTCGCGGGCGGATTCGACGAGGGTCCAGTCCATCCGCTCCAGGGTGGCGTAGAGGGGCAGGATCATGAAGGGCATGTAGCCGTACACCAGCCCGATCAGCACCGCCCACATGGTGAACAGGATCCGCACCGGCTCACCCCCCAGGGCCTGACTGATGAGCGACAGCGGCCCGTCCGATCCCATCAGGAACTTCATGGCATAGGTGCGGACCAGGAAGTTGGACCAGAAGGGGATCATCACCAGGACGAGGAGCACCGCCCGGAGGCGAGCCGACCGGGTGGCGATCCAGTAGGCGAACGGATAGGACAGGACCAGGCTGATGGCGGTCGTGACCAGCGCCAGGAGCAGGGAACGCAGGAAGACCTCCAGGGCAGCCCCCTCGAACACGCGAGCCCACGAATCGAGGTTCCAGTCCTCCAGAGCCGTGGCGCCGGTCCGGGTCCGGGTGGCGAACGAGTACACCACCACGATGAGGAGCGGCACCGCGAAGAGGAGAACGAGATAGGCATAGGACGGCAGCCCGACCAGGAATCCCCGGCGGCTCTCGGCCCGGGCCGCCGAGGCCTCCAGGTCCCGCTCTGTCGCCATCAGTCGGTCACCACGTTGGTGGCGTCGGGGTCCCAGCAGACAAGGGTCTCCTCCCCCAAGTCGTAGGTCGCCACACCCGGTCGGTTCTCCTCTTTCACCTCCAGGGGATCGGCCAGACCCACTTCGACGTCGTAGTAGTAGGCGTCCCCGTAGTACATCTTGCGGATCACCTTGCCGGGCAGGCGGTTGTAACCGCCCGGTACCTCCTCGCCCACGTCGAAGAGCTCCAGGCGCTCCGGGCGGAGGGCCAGAGTCACCGCTGTCCCGGCCGGCCGCCCGCTGCGGACACCGACCTGCTGGCCGTTGGCCAGCTGCACGAGACCGGGACTCTCCACCCTTCCCTCCAGCAGGTTTATGTCGCCGATGAAGTCCGCCACGAAGCGGGAAGTGGGTCGCTCATAGATGTCGGCGGGCTCTCCCACCTGGAGGAGGCGGCCCTCCTCCATCACCCCGATGCGGTCGGACATCGTCAGCGCTTCCTCCTGGTCGTGCGTCACATAGACGAAGGTGATGCCGACCCGGGACTGGAGATCCTTGAGCTCCACCTGCATGTTCTGACGGAGCTTGAGGTCCAGGGCTCCCAGGGGCTCGTCCAGCAGCAGGACCTCCGGTTCGTTGACCAGGGCACGAGCGAGGGCGACACGTTGCCTCTGGCCGCCCGAGAGCTGGGAGGGCCGGGCATCGGCCCGGTGACGCAACTGCACCTGGTCGAGGACCCTGCCAACCCGTGACGACACCTCCGGTCCCGGGATCCTCCGCATCTGGAGGCCGAAGGCGACGTTCTCCGACACGGTCATGTGGGGAAAGAGGGCGTAGGACTGGAACACGGTGTTGACCGGGCGGCGGTTGGGTGGAAGCAGACCCATCTCCTTGCCGTGGATACGGATCGACCCCTCGGTGGGGACCTCGAATCCGGCGATCATCCGGAGGCTGGTCGTCTTCCCGCAGCCTGACGGTCCCAGCAGGGAGAAGAACTCCCCGTCCCCCACTCTCAGATCCACCTTGTCCACGGCCGCGACGCCATCGAAGCGCTTGGTCACACCGATCAGCTCCACCGCCGCCGCGACCATCTCACCTCCCCCGGAGGATCCATCGGCCGCGCGCCATCACCTGCTCAATGGAGGCCTCCCCGAAGGTACCCTCGGCGAACGGGTCGTGATCCAGCACCACGAGATCAGCCAGGTTACCCGCTGCCACCGTTCCCCTGGTCGCCTCCTCGTGGTTGTGCCAGGCAGATCCCGCCGTGAACGCCGCGAGGGCGGTGACGGGATCGATACGTTCCTCCGGCCCCAGGGGATCCATCCCGCCTCTGCCCACCGGCAGCCGGGTGGCGGCGACATGCACCTGGGACATGACATCGGCTGTGGACACAGGCCAATCCGATCCCCCCACCAGCGTCACTCCCGCCTCCACCAGGCTCCGGAACGGATACTGGCGAACGGAGCGCTTCGGACCGAGGAACGGCCGGGTCAACTCCTCCTGGTAGCCATCCATGCAGGCCCAGAACGGCTGGATGTCGGCTGCCACGCCCAGCCGATGGAAACGGGGCACGTCGAGGGGGTGGATGAGCTGCAGATGGGAGATGCTGTGGCGCATCCCGGACCAGCCGTTGATGGCCCGAGCCTGCTCCACCGCGTCCAGGGCGGAGCGGACCGCCGCGTCGCCGATGGCGTGGAAATGGCACTGGAATCCCTCCCTGTCCAGGATCTCCACGATCTCCTTCAACTCCCGGGGATCGATCATGTCCACCCCGGTACCCCCCACGCCGTCATACGGCTCCAGGAGGGAGGCGGTGTGGTTCTCCACCACACCGTCCAGCATCAGCTTCACGGCTATCGGCCGGTACAGGTCCGTCCCCTCCTCCCGCCAGGTCAGGAGGCGATCCAGCTGCTCGGTTCCGGACTCGCGATCCCACCAGAGGGCGCCCACGACGGATCCCGCCAGCTCGCCCCGGCGAGAAAGGGCCCGGTAGGCGCGATGGGTCTCCTCGTCCACCCAGGCGTCGAACCAGCCGGTGATGCCGTCAGCGAGGAGATGCTCCTGACCCCGGACCAGAGCGGCCTCAACCTCCTCCTCGGTCTCGGGAGGCATGACCCGTCCCACCAGCCTCATCGCCCCCTCGTGGAGGGTGCCTTGAGGGGACCCGTCCCCCAGCCGCTCGATCCGGCCGTCCTCGGGATCGGGAGTGTCGGCGGTGACACCGGCCAGTCGCAGCGCCGCCGAGTTGACCCAGGCGCCGTGGCCGTCCCGGTTGGTTAGGAAGACGGGACGGTCCCCCACCAAGCCCTCCAGGGAGGCGGCTGAAGGGCAGGCACGCTCGAACCAGTCCTGGGACCATCCCCCTCCCCGCACCCAAGCCTCCGGTGCCAGGTCCGCGGCGTGCGCCGCGATCGCCTGCCGCGCCTGTTCGGGACCGTCCACGTCGAGGAGGTTGCATCCCAGTTGCTTGGCCCCCCCGTGGCGAGGGTGGACATGGCCGTCGGTGAAACCCGGGAGCAACGCCCTTCCCTCCAGGTCGACGACGTCCGCCTCCCGCGCAAAGGCCATCACATCGGCCTCGTCGCCCACCGCCGCGATGCGATCGCCCACCACCGCTACGGCCCGAGCCCAACTGCGCGCCGCGTCCGCTACGAAGACCTTGCCGTTGAGGAAGACCGTGCGTTGGGCCACGGCGGCACTCTACGTGGGAACGGCCCAAGCGGACGGAACGATGGCCGCGCCGGTTACGCTCAGTCCCCATGAGCGCTTTCTGGCACCCATTCGCCGACATGCACACCGTCCAGCACTCCCCCTTCGTGGTCGACCGGGCCGAGGGGGTGTATGTCTACGACGAAGACGGCAACCGCTACCTCGACGCGGCCGCCAGCCTGTGGTACGTCAACATCGGCTACGGGCGTACGGAAGTGGTGGAAGCGGTCCACCGCCAGATGAGCAAGCTTCCTGCCTTCCACACGTTCATCGACTACGCCACCCGCCCTCCCCTGGAACTGGCGGAGCGGATCGCCTCGGTCTCTCCCGACCCCGCCTCCAAGGTCTTCTTCGGCTCCGGGGGCTCGGATGCGGTGGACACCGCCGCCAAGCTGGCCCGCCGCTACTTCGCCGCCATCGGCCAGCCGGAGCGCACGGTGTTCATCGCCCGGGAGTGGGCCTATCACGGCATGCACACCTACGGCACCTCCCTGGGCGGCATGGAGCCCAACCGCTTCGGTTACGGCGAGATGGTGGGAGACATCGTCTTCGTCCCCCACGACGACACGGAGGCGGTGGAGAAGGCCATCGACCATGCCGGCCCCGAGCGGGTAGCCGGGATCTTCGTGGAGCCGGTGATCGGAGCGGGAGGGGTGCGGCCCGTTCCCCAGAGCTACCTCCGGGCCGTGAGGGAGGCCATACGGAACAGTGGCGGCCTCTACATCTCCGACGAGGTGATCACCGGGTTCGGTCGGGCGGGTGACTGGTTCGCCGCCAGGCGCTTCGACCTGGAGCCCGACATGATCACCTTCGCCAAGGGCGTCACCTGCGGGTACATGCCCCTGGGCGGGGTGGTGATCGCCCCCCACCTCGCCGCTCCCTTCTTCGACCAACCCGGGACGATCTTCCGCCACGGCTACACCTACTCGGGTCATTCCGCCTCCTGTGCCGCCGGGCTGGCCGTGATGGAGATCCTGGAACGGGAAGGCATCATGGAGCGAGCGCTCGAGCTGGAGGAGGAGATCCCGGATGCCCTGGCGCCCCTGGCCGACCTGGACGTTGTGACGGAGATCCGGAGCGGGGTGGGCGCCCTGGCCGCCGTCCAGCTCGACATGAGCGACGACAAGCTCCCCGCCCGAGCGGCCAAGGCCTGCCGGAAGGCAGGCGTCCTCACCCGGGCCGTGGGTGGCGGCGGACTCCAGGTGTCTCCTCCCCTCATCATGACCCCGGAGCAGGTGAAGGAGATGGCGGAGCGCTTCCACGCCGGCCTGGCCTCGCTGTGATCGTCCACCTGAGGATGTGAGCCCCCGGCCCGTCCGGTAGCCTCTCCCCCTCACGATCTGCGAGGAGGAGTCAATGACCACCCCGGCCTATCCGGAGGCGAGCCAAGCCACCAGCGCGTTGATCTGGAGCATCGTGGGACTGGTCTGCTGCCAGCCGGCCGCCATCGTCGGCTACATCCAGGCCCGGAACGAGCTGGACGCGATCGAGGCGGGACGACGCGACCCGGCCAATCAGGGAACGGCTCAGGCTGCTCGCGTCATCGCCATAGTGGTCGGCGTCCTCGTTCTCCTCGGGATCATCGCCTTCTTCGGCCTGATCGTCCTGGGTGGGGGCCTTGCGTTCCTCGAGGAGGTCGCCAACGTTTGAGACCTACCTGCGATCGAGCCGGTACCGCTACGCCACCTGGCTGGCGTTGCCCGTCCTGGCCCTGAGCGGGCTGTTCCTCTACCCCGCCCAAGGCGGCCCGACGATCTGCCCGTTCGCCCTCGTCACGGGGACAGCTTGTCCGGGTTGTGGGCTCACCCGGGCGGCGGCAGCCCTTATGAGAGGCGATCTGGGCCTGGCGTGGGCCTACCACCCCCTCGTCCTGGTTGCGGGGGTCTGGCTCGCCGGAATGTGGAGCAACTGGTGGAGGCGTCAGAGGGGGAGGCCGCCCCTCCTCCCCCCGAGGTGGGTGAACGGTCTTCTCAACGGTACGGCGGCACTGTTCGTGCTGACGTGGGTGGCGCGGCTCGCCACCGGGACGCTCCCGCCTGTCTGACCATCGACACGCCCCGACGGGCACACTATGGTCCCGCAGCGTAGAGCCACCCAGCGAGAGGAGCGGAACCATGACCGACGAGTCAGCCCACCAACCAGAATCGGGGGACGACCAGGCCGCGCAGCAGCCCCCGGCCCAGTCTCAGCCCTCCGGCGCGGGGGCGCCGGCCGATGTGGCTACCCGTTTCGTTGCCAGGCTGATCGACGGGATCCTGCTCGGAGTCGTGTACAGCGCCCTCATCGTGCCCTTCATCGTCGGAGCGATGTTCGCCGACGTGGGGGGATTCGGGATGTTCGGTGGCTTCGGAGGAGGGGCCTTCGTCAGCTCCATATTCTGGGCCGTGATCGGCATCGGCTACTTCGCCTTGATGGAGGCCAATCAGGGCCAGACGGTCGGGAAGATGATCATGGGCCTGCGCGTGGAGGGCCCCGACGGGGGCAAGGCGTCGTTGGAGCAGACCGTCAAGCGCAACGGCTGGATGGCGCTGGGGATCATCCCCATCCTCGGCGGTCTCGCCCAGCTCGCCGTGGCCATCTACATAGCGGTCACGATCAGCAACTCCATCACGAACACGGGTTGGCACGACGAGTTCGCGGGCGGCACCAAGGTGATCCGCACCAAGTAGGCGGGACTCAGCTCCGATCCGGGAGTCTCTCCGGCTCCGTCACCGTGTTCCGGACGTGGCGATGGCGGATCGCCCATCCCGCCGACCCCGCGATAGCGGTGAGCAGAAGCGGGATCCACAGCTTGGAGGACATGATCTGGGCCAGGGCCCCCCGGGGTGAGGCCCGACCGCCTCCCGGATCGAGGACCCAGGAGGTGAGCTGGAAGAAGACGGCATAGGTGACGCCCGAAACCGCCAGTCGGTTGAAGAGCGAGCGGGTCATGATCCACCGGTTCTTCGACAGCATCACCGCTCCGGTCCCGCTGAGGACCATGGCCAACAGTGCCAGGAGTGTGGCCACCGTGAGAAAGCCGGCTCCGGCCGAGTCCGGTCCCACCACGGGGGGCGCCTCCCCGGAGCGGATCACGAGCGGGTCGAGCTCGTTCACGACGGAGGCGACCTGCTCCTCGGTGACCGGAATGCCCGCTCCTGCCAGGGAAGCGGTGACAGCCGGCACAGCGGGTCGGTAGAACTCGGCCACGTCCACCGAGGTCTCCTCGCCGGAGGGCTCGGCCGCCACACGGACCATCTCCCCTACCAGCGCGGCCGTGGCAGAGCGCACCTCCGGGAGAGCCGCAACGATCGTGCCGATTGGCCCGGCGGCATCCAGGCCGGCGTCGTCGAGCTCTGCGTCGAACCACGTCTCGACGCGGGACGTGACCATGTCTG
>JBKHJQ010000112.1:0-7272 GCA_046538055.1 Actinomycetota bacterium | reverse complement strand
CACCTCTCCCGACAGGAGCGGCCGGCCCGAATCGATGTCGATGCCCGCTCCCCAGACCGTGTTGGTGAGCGTCACCCAGTCCGCGCCCCCTTCCCGGCAGGCCTGAGCCACCGCCACCACGTCCTCGGCGTTGGGCGAGAGCTTGGCTCCCAGCGGGAGCGAGACGGCCTGGCGGACGGCCGCCACGGCCTGGAGGGAAGACTCCGGATCGAGGGCGAACATGCGGCCGCCATCCAGATTGGGACACGAGAGGTTGATCTCCACCGCGGCCACGCCGGCCTCGGACAGCCCGCTCGCCACCCGGGCGAACTCGGGGGGCGTGGAACCGACCGCCGAGCCCCATACCTGGGTATCCATACGGCGGAGCCGGGGGGCGGTGTCGGCGTTCCACGCCCTGATCCCCGGGTTCTGGATGCCTATCCCGTTCAGCATCCCGGCGCCGACCGGGGCCAGTCGGGGCGGAGGCCTTCCCTCCCAGGCATCCTCCGAGACGGACTTGGCGACCATTGCCCCGTAGCGGTCCGTCTGTGCTGCCCGGGCGAACTCCCACACCGACCCCACCGTCCCGGAGGCGGCGATGAGGGGGGTGCCCAGGCGGAGGGGACCGACCCGGACGGAGGTGTCGACGGTCATCGCCGACCGTCGGAGTGCCACTCCTGGAGGCTGCGGGGGTTGTCGATGGCGACGGTTCCCGCTCGCAGGCTGCGCGCCACGGCCAGCCCGCCCTGGATGGTGGTCACGCACGGCACGCCCACGCTGCGGGCGGCGTGGCGGATCACCCGCCCGTCGGACCGGGCCCGGCCTCCCCGGGGGGTGTTGATCACCAGCTGCACCTCCCCGGCCAGGATCCGGTCGCGGGTATCGCGGGGCCCGGCGCCTACCTTGTTCACCGGCTCGGCCCCGATGGCGTGATGCTCCAGGTAGCGGGCAGTGCCGGGCGTGGCGATGATCTCGAAGCCCAGGAGGGTGAAGGCCTGGGCCACGGCCAGCCCCAGCGGCTTGTCCCGGTCGGCGAACGACAGGAACACCCTCCCCCGGGTGGGCAGGACGTGACCCGCCGCCCTCAGGGCCTTGGCGTAGGCCACCCCCACGTCGGGGGCCAACCCCATGACCTCCCCGGTGGAGCGCATCTCGGGACCCAGCACGACGTCCTCCTCCGGGAACCGGTCCCAGGGAAGCACCGCCTCCTTGACGGCCACGTATCCCTGGGGCCGATCGATGGGCACCATCCCCTCCCGGCGGAGCTCGTCGATGCTGGAGCCCATCATCACCCGGGCGGCGATCTTGGCGAGCGGCAATCCGGATGCCTTGGAGATGAAGGGGACCGTCCTCGAGCCCCGGGGGTTGGCCTCCAGGATGTAGACGTCGTCGCCCTTCACCGCGAACTGGATGTTGATCAGGCCCCGCACCTCCAGCGCCCGGGACAGATCCTCGGTGGCCGTGAGGATCTCCTTGTGGGCCTCCTCGGACAGGGTGGGGGGTGGGGTGACGCAGGCGGAATCGCCGGAGTGGACGCCCGCCTCCTCCACATGCTCCATCACGCCCCCCACCAGCAGCTCGGAGCCGTCGTACACCGCATCCACGTCCACCTCCACGGCCCCCTCCAGGAAGCGGTCGATGAGGATGGGTGCTCCCGACAGCTCCGGGTCGGTCTCGGCCGGCTCCCCGTAGAGCTCCCGGACGTAGTCGCTCAGCTCGTCGAAGCTGTAGACCACCCGCATCCTCCGCCCTCCCAGGACGTAGGAGGGGCGGACCAAGACGGGCAGACCCACACGGTCCACCACTTCCTCCGCCTCGATGACGGAGGTGGCCGTGCCGGCCGGAGGCTGCTTGATGCCGAGGCGGTCACACAGAGCGGAGAACTGCTCGCGGTCCTCGGCCGTGTCTATGGAGGCGGGGGATGTCCCGGCTATGGGGACGCCCCGGAGGGCGAGGCGCCGGGCGAGGTTGAGGGGAGTCTGGCCGCCCAGCTGCACTATCACAGCCTCGGGGCGCTCCACCTCCACGATCGCCATGACGTCCTCTGTCGTGAGCGGCTCGAAGTAGAGGCGATCCGACGTGTCGTAGTCGGTGGAAACCGTCTCGGGATTGCAGTTGACCATGATGGTCTCGTAGCCGGCTTCCCGCAGGGCGAAGCTGGCATGGACGCAGCAGTAGTCGAACTCGATTCCCTGACCGATCCGATTGGGGCCCGATCCCAGGACCATCACCCGTGGCTTGTCCGCCGGAGGCACCTCGCTCTCGTCCTCATGCGTTCCGTACATGTACGGCGTGTAGGCCTCGAACTCGGCGGCGCATGTGTCCACCCGTTTGTAGGTGGTGAGCAGGCCCAGACGGTGGCGGCGGGCGTCGACGTCCTCCTCGGTGCTCCCCCACAGGTAGGCGATCTGGCGGTCGGAGAACCCGAGACGCTTTGCCTCCCACAGGATCTCGTCACTGCGGGAGTCCTCCAGTTCCCCCCGGAGCTCGACGATCTCGGCCATCTGGTCGACGAACCAGGGGTCGATGGCAGACAGCTCCGCCACCTGCTCCACGGCCCCGCCCCGCCGCAGGGCCTCGGCCACGGCGAAGATCCGCTCGGGAGTGGGGCGCACGACTGCCTCCTCCAGCCGGGCGTCGGAGAGGTCCAGCATGTGGGCCTCTCCGTGGTCGGCAGCCAGGCCGGCGCGTCCGTTCTCCAGGCTGCGTAGGGCCTTCTGGAGCGCTTCCGGGAAGGTGCGCCCGATCGCCATCGCCTCGCCTACCGATCGCATGGACGTTGTGAGCGTGTTGTCGGCGGCGGGGAACTTGGCGAAGTCGAAGCGCGGGGCCTTCACAACCACGTAGTCGAGTGCGGGCTCGAACGAGGCAGGGGTGGCTCCGGTGATGTCGTTGGCGATCTCGTCCAGCGTGTAGCCCACCGCCAGCAGGGCGGCGATCTTGGCGATGGGGAAGCCGGTGGCCTTGGAGGCGAGAGCCGAGGAGCGGGATACGCGGGGGTTCATCTCGATCACCAGGCGGCGGCCGGTGGCCGGGTCGATGGCGAACTGGACGTTGGATCCGCCCGTCTCCACGCCGATGGCACGCAGCACCTCTATCGCCTCGTCCCGCATCAGCTGGTACTCCCGATCGGACAGGGTCTGGATGGGAGCGACGGTGATCGAGTCACCGGTGTGGACTCCCATGGGGTCCAGGTTCTCGATGGAGCACACGATGACGGCGTTGTCCGCCCGATCGCGCATGACCTCCATCTCGAACTCCTTCCAGCCGTACACCGATTCCTCCACGAGTATCTCGTGGACGGGGGAGGCCTCCAGCCCCCGGGAGGCGATCTCGGCGAAGGTGTCCTCGGAATATGCGATCCCGGTGCCGCCCCCACCCAGAATGAAGGAAGGCCGGATCATCAAGGGGAATCCGAGCCGCCGGGCGATTTCCATGGCGTCCGACATCGAGCGGGCGTATCCGGCCTGGGGCACCTCCAGACCGGCGGCCTCCATGGTCTCTTTGAACCGGCCCCGGTCCTCGGCCTTGTCGATGGCGTCCAGGCCCGCTCCGATCATCTCGACGCCGAACCGGTCCAGGGCGCCGCTGCGGGCCACCTGGGTGGCGACGTTGAGGGCGGTCTGGCCTCCCAGGGTGGCGAGGAGGGCATCGGGCCGCTCCTTGCGGATGATCTCGGTCACCACCTCGGCCGTGATCGGTTCCACGTAGGTGGCGTCGGCGAACTCGGGATCGGTCATGATCGTGGCGGGATTGGAGTTGAGGAGGATCACCCGGTAGCCCTCCGAACGCAGGACCTTGGCGGCCTGGGTTCCGGAGTAGTCGAACTCGCATGCCTGTCCGATCACGATCGGGCCGGAGCCGATCAGCAGGATGGAGCGCACATCACCTCTAGCCGGCACGGGGCAGCCCCATCATCTCGAGGAAGTCGTCGAACAGATGCACCGAGTCATGCGGCCCGGGGGCCGCCTCGGGGTGGTACTGGACCGAGAAGGCGGGCAGGTCCAGGCAGCGGAGCCCTTCCAGGGTGCCGTCGTTGAGGTTCTGATGCGTGGGGACCACCCTCCCGAATTCCGTGTCGACCTGCTCCGGCAGGAGCTCGGGGCCCACCAGCCCCCTCCGGGTGGGAGCGGACCGGTCGGTCAACGACCACAGATCCACCGCGAACCCGTGGTTGTGGGCGGTGATCTCCACTCCCCCGTCTTCCATCCTCCGGACCGGATGGTTGCCGCCGTGGTGCCCGAAGGGCAGCTTGAAGGTGGAGGCTCCCAGTGCCCGCCCCAGCACCTGGTGGCCCAGGCAGATGCCGAAGACAGGCACCTTTCCCAGCACGCCCCGCAGGGTCCGGGTGGCGGCGAGGAGCGGCTCGGGGTCACCCGGCCCGTTCGACACGAAGACGCCGGTGGGCTCCATAGCCAGGACCTCCTCGGCGGTGGTCCCGGGAGGGGCAATGGCGACCTCCAGTCCCCGTCGGGTCAGGTGGGAGACTATGTCGGCCTTCATTCCCAGGTCGATGGCCACCACCGATCCCCTGCGGTCCCCCTCCGGGGCGACGGTGAGGGGCCGGGGGGTCCCCACCCCGGTGGCCAGGTCCAGGCCCTCCATTCGGGGTGCAGAGGAGGCGGCCTCCCCCAGTTCCGACACGTCGACGCCCGCCCCGACCGCCACCGGCATGGCGCCCCGTTCCCGGAGATGGCGGGTGAGGCGACGGGTGTCGACGTCGGTCAGGGCGACCACACCTTTCTCCACCAGGTAGGCGGCCAGGGAGCCTTCCGCCCGCCAGTTGGAGTGCCGCCGCGACAGGGAGCGCATCACGAATCCGCGGGCCGAGGGATCCGACCGTTGGGCGTCGGCCGAGGTCACTCCGTAGTTGCCCTGGTGGGGTGCGGTCATCACCACCACCTGGCCGGCGTAGGAGGGATCCGTGAGTATCTCCTGGTAGCCGGTCATGGAGGTGTTGAAGACCGCCTCGCCGATGGCGACGCCCTCGGCGCCCACCGACCTTCCCGAGAAGACCTCTCCGTCGGCGGTGACCAGGAGGCCGCGGCTCATCTCTCCTCCTCATGGGTGACACGGCCCCCGAAGACGGTGGCGACGACCCGTCCGGTCAGCTTCCTCCCCAGGAACGGGCTGTTTCGGGAGCGGGAGGCGAACCTGTCCACGGTCCAGCGAGCGCCGGGATCCACGACCACCAGATTGGCGGGGGATCCCGGTGCCAGGGGCCGGCCCTGGTGGGGAAGACGGGCTATGCGGGCGGGGGCGACGGACATGCGGTCGAAGAAGGCCGCCTGATCCAGGTCGGTGGCGGTGAGGACCGCCCCCACGGCGGTCTCCAGCCCTACCACCCCGCGGGGAGCCTCCTCGAAGGGGACCTCCTGCTCGTGGTCGGCGTGTGGAGCATGATCGGTGGACACCGCATCGATGGTCCCGTCGATCAGGGCCGTACGCAACTCGGCCACGTCTGCGGGAGTCCGCAGGGGTGGATACATCTTGAAGTCCGGATCCATCCGCTCCACCTCATGATGATCGAAGGCGAGATGATGGGGCGTCACCTCGGCTGTGACGGGCAGGCCCCGGTCCCGGGCGTCTCTGATCAGGCGCAGTGTGCCTGCCGTGGAGACATGCTGGACATGGTATGGAGCCCCGGTCAGGGCCACGAGGGCGAGATCGCGGGCAACCACGGTCTCCTCGGCCAGGGCGGGCAGTCCCCGCATGCCCAGACGGGAGGAGACGGAGCCCTCGTGCATGTGGCCCCCCTGGGCCAGGCCGGGATCCTCGGCATGCTGGGCGATGACCCCGCCCCGTTCCGCCAGGTACTCCATCGCTCGCCGCAGGAGGCCGGCATCCACCAGGGTGTCGCCGTCGTCGGTGAAGATCCGCACCCCTGCCTCCAGGAGCTCATCGAGGTGGGCCAGTTCCCGTCCTTGCCGTCCCAGTGTGAGCGCCCCGGCCGGAGCCACCTGGCAGAGCCCGACGGCCCGACCTCTCTCCTCCACGAAACGGGCCCGGTGGCCTGCATCCACCGCCGGGACGGTGTTGGGCATGGCAACCACGGCTGTGAAGCCTCCCCTGGCGGCGGCGGAGCTCCCCGAGGCTATGTCCTCTTTCCACTCCTGCCCGGGTTCCCGAAGGTGGACGTGAAGATCGACCAGGCCCGGTCCCACCCAGCATCCGCCGGCCTCCAGGACGCGGTCGGCTCGGGTGGTGTCGCCTTCGCCCACCGAGAGGACCGTGCCGTCCTCGACGGTGACGTCGGATACCGCGATCCCCTCCTCGGTGAGCACCGAGCCTCCCCGGATGACGATCATCCCTCTCCTCCCGGGGAGGCCAGCAGCCGAAAGAGCACCGCCATCCGTGCCGCCACTCCGTTGCGTACCTGGTCCAGGATGAGGGTGCGGGGACTGTCGGCGACATGTGGTGCGATCTCCACACCCCGGTTCATGGGGCCGGGATGCATCACGACCGCCTCGGAGTGGAGGCGAGCGAAGCGACGGTCGTCCATGCCGAATCGCCGCACGTACTCCGGGAGCGAGGTGAAGCCGCTGTCGCCTCCCCGTTCCTGCTGGATGCGGAGGAGGTAGACGACGTCCAGATGGTCGATGACGCCGTCCAGGTGGGAGGCGGTGTCCACCGGCCATCCTTCCAGGTCGGGCGGGAGCAGCGTGGGGGGCGCCACCAGCGTTACCCTGGCACCCAGGCCGGTGAAGGCCTGCAGTCCGGAGCGGGCCACGCGGGAGTGGCGGATGTCGCCCACGATTCCCACATGCAGCCCGTCCAGCTTCCCGAAGTGCCGGCGGAGGGTGAGCGAGTCCAGGATCGCCTGGGTGGGGTGCTGGTGGGCGCCGTCGCCGGCATTCACCACAGGGACGTCCACCCACTGCGCCACCCGGTGGGCGGCTCCGGTGGCGGAATGACGCACGACCATCAGGTCGGCGCCCATCGCCCGCAACGTCAGGGCGGTGTCCTTGAGGCTCTCCCCCTTGGTCACTGACGAGGTTCCCGGGTTGAAGGCGAGGACGTCGGCGGAGAGGGCCCGGGCCGCCCTTTCGAAGGAGAGCCGGGTCCGGGTGGACGGTTCGAAGAAGAGAGTCGCCACCGTCGCCCCCCGCAGTGTGGGGACCTTGGGGATGTCGCGGTCCAGCACCTCCAGGAACCCGTCTCCCAGGTCCAGCAGGTCCTCCAGGTCGGCTCTGGTCGTGCCCTCGATCGTGAGTAGGTGTCTCACGCTGCCTCCGAGATCCACACGCCCGACTGCGCGTCGGTGGGCTGGATCCGGACCAGAACGCGCTCTGT
>JBKHJQ010000111.1:0-7286 GCA_046538055.1 Actinomycetota bacterium | reverse complement strand
CCAGGAACCGCAGCACGGGCCCGCTGTAGGTGCAGCAGTCGTAGTAGAAGCGGTCCAGATACTCGCTGGGGGGCTTCTCGTGGTCGAACCCGTCGTTGGGCCCGAAGGGGGGGTTCATCTTCCCGTCGAAGTCCCCCGCCAGCGCCCCTGCCACCTTGTCCATCCGGGCCACCCCGTAAGGTGCGTAGCCGCCGCCGTGGGCCAGCAGGAGCTTCAGGTCGGGAAAGCGGTCCAGCACACCGCCGAAGATCAAGGTGGCGAAGACCAGGGCCCGCTCGGTGAGGTTCCCCACCGCGTTGGGGAGCTTGTAGCGGGCGATGCGCTGGGTGGTGACGGTCTGGCCCCCCTGATGGAAGAACAGGAGAGCGCCCAGATCCTGGGCGGCCTGGAAGAACGGGGAGAAGCGGGGGCTGTCGTAGGTCTCACCAGCTACGTGGTCGTTGATGATGACGCCCTTGAATCCCAGATCCCGGATCACCCGCTCCATCTCGGCGATGGCGGCGTCGGTGTCCTGCATGGGGATGGTCCCCATGCCCAGGAAGCGGTCGGGGTGCTCGGTGACCATCTCGTGGATCTCGTCGTTGCACTCCCGGTGGATCTTGCGGGTCACCTCCACCTCGTTGTCGTACTGGTAGAAGCCGACGGTGGGGGTGGCGAGCTGCATCTCCACGCCAAAGCGATCCATCTCGTCCAGTCGTTCGGCCAGGGGCTTGGCGAACCCTCCCCGATCCAGCTCCCCGGCGGTGGCGTCCAGGCCGTACCACTGACCCTCGGTGCGGATGGCGTCCTTGTAGCGCTCGGGCGTGACGTGGGCATGCAGGTCGATTACCGGCATCTCCGACCTCTCCTCTCGCTCGTCGGTGGCTCCCGACGGGGAGCCCGGGTTAGTCTGCGGCCAGCCCTGCATCATACATTCTGTGTAATAGCCCGCTCCCAGAGGCGGCCGGCCATAGAGAGGAGAGCACATGCCCAGCTTCAAGGAACGCCTGCTCGGCGGGGAGCGCCTCCACGTGTTCGGGCTGGGGAGGATGCTCCATCCCAACCTCGTGGCCTTCCTGGGGATGCAGGGGGCCTTCGACGGGTTCTGGATGGATGTGGAGCACGCCGGACCCACCGTGGGGGAGATGGAGGCGGCGGCGGGGATCGGGAAGGGATACGGGTTGGAGTGCTTCGTTCGGGTCCCTCCCACCGACTATGCCACCGTCACCCGCTGCTTCGAGAGCGGCGCCTCCGGGGTGATGGCAGCTCAGATCACCTCCGCTGCCCAGGCAGAGGAGCTCGTCACCTGGGCCAAGTTCCATCCCCGGGGCCGGCGGGGCCTCAACCCGATGGGCCACGACGGCCGCTTCGGGACGGTGCCGCTGGCCGAGTTCACCGCCCGGGCCAATCAGGAGACGTTCGTCGCCATCCAGATCGAGACGGCCGGTGCCGTGGACGAGGTGGAGGCCATCGCCGCCATCGACGGGGTGGATCTGCTGTTCGTGGGGCCGTCCGATCTGAGCCAGGCGCTGGGAGTGACCGGCGACATCACCCATCCCAGGTGCCTGGAGGCGCTGGACCGGGTGGCCGCCGCCTGTCGTGACAGCGGCAAGCACTGGGGAGCGGTCACACCCAGCCCCGACTACGCCGCTCTGCTGGTGGACAAGGGCTGCACCCTGATCTCCGCCGTGAGCGACGTGAAGCTGGTGACCACGGGGTGGTCGGCGATGCGGGAGTCGTTCAGCTCCGTCTGGTCAACCGGTACTGGGTCGTGAGTTCTGGGTTCTGGGTCTCGCCTCCCGCCTGCCCGCCTCGACCACGAACCGAGACCGCGAACCGCGTGCGGTCTGGCCTGTGGTGAAGAGCAGTCCGCGCTGACCAGGTAAGCCACCCAGGGCTCACCCCTCAGAACCCAGAACCCAGTACTCCCTCACTCATCCATCTCGAACGCTTCCAGCGGCAGCCCGATATGGGTGTACTGGATCTCGTACGCCCTGTCCACGTCGCCGGTGGCGTAGGCGTCGAGGAGGGCATAGTGGTCCGCCACCGCCCGGCGGCGGATCTCGGGGTGGAAGCGCTGAGCCTGGGCGACGAACACCCCGCCGGCGCTCTCCAGGCCTACCAGGATGTTGGAGAGGCGGGTTGTGGAGGTGGCCCGGTGGAAGATGATGTGGAAGTCCCGGTTCTTCTGCACCCACCAGCCCAGGTCCTCTTCGTCCGCGAGGTCGTCGGCCATGCGGCGGGCCCGCTCCGTCTGCTCGTCGGTGATGTTGGCCATGGAGCGCTCGATTGCCAGACGCTCCAGGGAGCGACGGACGTCCACGATCTCCTTCATCTCGTCCCAGTCCGGCTTGCGGACGGTCCCGATGCGGTGGCTGTCCAGGGTGATGAGACCTTCCGACGCCAGGTCGCGCATGGCCTCGCGGACGGGGGTGGTGCTGACACCCAGCTGGCTGGCGATCTCGGTCTGGACCAGGCGGGTGTCCCCGGGGAGGTCCCCGCGCAGGATGGCCGAGCGGAGGGTCTCGCTCACCATGTCGACTGCTGTGACACGCCGGGACATCCCGGCCGCGATCAGGTCCAGTCCTCCGGCTTCGGTCATCTCCTCACCCTGCTTCGACGTTGGGATCCCCTACCGGTGGCCGCTTGGCGATCCCGCAGCGAGTTTTGTAGTATACCGACTATAGAAGTGGCCCGGTAAGCCATCCGGGATTCTGCGAGCGCTTGCAGAGGTGGGATACAGGTTCGCTCGCGATGGGCGAGAGGAGAGATCATCAACAGATACGCTAAAGGCCCGTTCGCGGTCGATTGGGAGGATCGTTACGACTTCTCCGTGTTGCGGGGGCAGCGGGTGGCCAAGACTCAGGGGGCGTTGGCGGATTCGGATGCGGATGCGTTGTTGGTGTGGAAGGACGAGAACGTCCGGTACTTGACGGCGTTGCGGGCGCAGTTGATCGCGGGGAAGACGACGTCTTTGAATGGGGCTTTCCTGGCTGCGGATGAGGATCCGGTTCTGTTGGGTTCGGGTGGGGAGATCGACAAGGCGAACTTCGGGATGAGCTGGGTGGGGGAGTCGCATGCGGTTCCGATCATGGAGCAGCGGGAGCTGGTGGACGGGTTCGTGACCGACGTGCTGACGCCGTTGTTGAAGGAGCGGGGGTTGGAGGAGTGCCGTCTGGCGGTGGATCAGGCCAACATCTCGTTTGTGCGGTCGGTGGCGGCTCATCTTCCCGGGGTGGAGCTGGTGGACGGCGACACGGTGATGCAGCAGGCCCGTTGGATCAAGACGGACCTGGAGGTGGCGGTGATCGAGGAGGCGTGCGCCATTGGGGATTCGGTCACCCAGCGGGCCCTGGATGAGACCCGGGCGGGACGGCGGGAGCTGGAGGTGGCGGCCGACGCCATGCAGACGCTGTACCTGCTGGGCGGGGAGATGGCCCATGTCATCACCCCCTTCGTGGCCTCGGGGGAGCACATGTCCCCTCCTCATCGGCTCGCCACCGACAAGATCATCCGCAACCAGGACCTGTGCTTCATCGACATCGGGGCGATGTGGAACGGCTATTTCGCCGACATCGGCCGCACCACCATCGTGGGTCGCCCCTCCCGGGACCAGAAGAAGATCTACACCGCCGTCTACGAGGGCATCCACGCCGGCATCGCCAAGATGCGGCCCGGCAACACCAACCAGGACTGCGCCGACGCCATCATCGCAAAGATCGCCGACCACGGCCTCGACGACCACCTCTTCAGCCTCTTCATCGGGCACGGCATCGGCATGGGAGCCAACGAACCCCCCTACATCGGAGAGACCCTCCCCGGCGCCACCACCTACGAATTCCAACCCAACATGGTCTTCGCCGTCGAACCCCTGGTATGGGTACCCGACGTCCGCGGCGGCGGCGGCGTCCGCATCGAGGACATGGTCCTCATCACCGACAGCGACCCCCACCTCCTCTCCCGCGTCGAATACGAGGAGCGACTCCTCCTCTGACCGGCAACCCGACATAAACTGTCCCCCACGAAGTGGGGGAAGGGGCCCCCCGCAACGAAGGAGCGGCGCTCGCCCTAGTGGGCTCACGGCAGGGACCTTCCCCCGACTACGTCGGAGGACAAGTTCTCAGCGCTTCGAGGACTGCTTCGACCGTCATCGTGGCGATCCGGGCCACGGACTCGTGGGTGTTCCCCGCCAGGTGGGGGGTGAGGACCAGGTTGTCGATGCCCTCGAAGAGAGACGCCGCCTCCCCTCCCAGCGGCTCCGACTCGAAGACGTCCAGGGCGGCTCCCCCCAGCCGGCCGGAGCGGAGCGCCTCGGCCAGCGCCGGTTCGTCCACGATCCCTCCCCGGGAGGTGTTGATCAGGATGGCGCCCCGCTTCATCCGCCCCAGGGCTGCGGCGTCGATGAGGCCGTGCGTGTCCGGCGAGTAGGGGACGTGGACGCTGAGCACATCCGCCTCCGCCATCAGCGAGTCGAAGTCGACCGGTTGGGCCGTGTCCCACGCCGCGTGATCCCCGGGGAGGAAGGGATCGTGGGCGAGCACGCGCATCCCGAAGGCGGCCGCCCGCTGGGCCACCTCCCGGGCGATGTGTCCCAGGCCCACGAGTCCCAGCGTCTGTCCGGCCACCTCCCGACCGAAGGCATGACCCTGGCGGGGCCAGTGGCCGGCCACCATCGAGGGTGTCATGGCGTACACCGGCCGGGACAGGACCAGGATCGCCCCCATCACGTACTCGCCCACCGACACGGCGTTGCCGCCGTAGGCGGGTATCACCTGGACCCGGCGGCTCCCCGTGGCATCCATGTCGATGTTGTCCAGGCCCACGCCCAGCCTTCCGATCACCTCCAGGGCCGGGGCCGCCTTCAGCAACTCGCCGTCCACGATCGTCCGGTTGCGGATGAGGATGGCCCGGGCCGACCCCAGCTCTGCCAGCAGGCGGGGACGGTCGGCATAGAGGTCGGGGTCGTAGACCACCTCGGCTACCTCCTCCAGCCACTGCACGTGTCGGTCGGGGAGGAACTCGGGCACCACCACCCGGACGGGGCGCGCCGGCGCGCCCGGGTTCACTTCCCGGAGCCGGAGATGAGGCCCGCCACCACGTACTTCTCCACCCGGGTGTAGATGAGAACGAAGGGAAGGACCGTGAGGATGGTGAAGGCGGCCTCCCCCGGGAAGTTGGCGATCCCCTCGATTCCCTGCATCAGGTAGAGCTCGAAGGGGAGGGTCCGCTTGCCGGGTGTGCTGGTCAGCACCAGCACGAGCTGGAACTCGTTCCAGGCCTCCCGGAAGGCCAGCACGCCCACCGTGATCATGGCGGGCGCCGCCAACGGCGCCACGATGTAGCGGAGGCGTCCCCACAGGCTGGCGCCGTCCACGTTGGCCGCCTCCTCGATCTCCTTGGGGATCTGCTGGAAGAAGCCGACCATCAGCCACACCCCCAGGGGAAGGAGCATGCCCGTGTAGACCACGATCAGCGTCAGGCGGCTGTCCAGGGCTCCCAGCGCCACCGCCAGGCGGTAGAGGGGGACCATCAGCCCGATGCTGGGCACCAGGCGGGGGAGGAGGGTGAACAGGAGCAGGAGATGACGCCCGCGGAAGTTCCAGCGGGCGAAGGCGTAGGCGGCGGGCACGCCGATGGCGATGGTGAGGACGGTGGTGCCCACGCCCACGATCACGCTGTTGAGGAAGGAGGCGGTGAAGCTCTCGCTGCCGAGGACTTCCGCGTAGGCCTGGAGCGTGGGATCGGCGGGAATCAGGCTGGGGTTGGCGAACACCTGGGCCCGGTCCTTGAACGAGACCGAGAGGGTGACGAGGAAGGGGGCCAGCGTCCACACCATGAGGAGGATGAGCGGGACGGAGAGGAGCACCCGGCGGATCGTGCGCCGCATCGGGCCTACGGCGTTGCGACGCTCCTCCAGGGGGGGTCCGGTTACGGCCCGGGTGGCACCGGCAGTCGACGTGCTGAAAGGAGGGTCTTCCGGAGCGCCGGCGTCGTTGCGGTCTCGATCGCTCATTGCTGGTAGTCGTACTTCCTGCCGATGGCCACGTAGCCGAGGGTGAGAAGGGCGTTGAGAAGCAGGATGAAGGTGGCGATGGCCAGGCCCTGGTTGAACTCCAGGTTGCGGAAGGCCACCGTGTACATCTCCATGGCGACGGTCTGGGTCGCCCGCAGCGGCCCCCCGCCCGTGAGGGCAAGGACCACTCCCAGCCCCGTGAGCGTGGAGTAGCTCAGCCAGACGGTGCTGATGAGGAGCTGGGGCACCAGCAGGGGGATGGTGACATGCCGGGCCCGTTTCCAGCCGGTGGCCCCGTCCACCAGGCTGGCGTCCAGGTAGTCCTTGTTGATGGTCATCAGGCCGCCCAGCAGGAGGAGGATGGCGAGGGGGAGGTCGGTCCAGACTTGGGCGAAGATCACCACCACCATGGCCAGGAAGGGGTTGGCCAGCCAGGAGAGGCCCTCCAGGCCCAAGAACTCGAGCGTCTCGTTGATGAGGCCGAACTGGCCGTTGAAGAGGATGCGGAACATGACCGCCGCCGCCACGTTGGAGATGATGTAGGGGGCCACCGTCACCGCCCGCAGGAACCGGAGGCTCTCCACCACCCGGAACAGGGCGAAGGCGAAGAAGAGGCTGAGGACGGTTCCCACCACCAGGCAGCCGATCACATAGATGGCGGTCCGGCTCATGGAGTGCCAGAACGTGTCGGCCGAGAACATGTCGAGGTAGTTCTGGATGCCGACGAACTCCGGATCGGCGCCCAGGTTCTCCCGCCGGTACAGGCTCTGCCACAACCCGTAGAGGACGGGGAAGGCGAGGATGGCCGAGACCAGGAGGATGGAGGGGAAGCTGAACAGGTAGGGCATCAGCTTGCCCTGTCCCAGCACGAAGCTCTCGGTGTTCTCCGGCGGCCGGGGTCGGCGCTGCCACCAGCGGCGACGTTCCCCTCTCTCCTCCGCGGTTCGGGTGGCGGTTGCGGTCACGCGCTCGACACCGTCCTCATCGCAAGGTCATGAGGACACTCCCGCCCCGGGGCGGGAGTGTCCTCCGTCGTTCGTTTGCTCGGGATGCGTTGCACCCGGTGGTTCAGGATGCGGTCTCGTCCAGCTGCGGTTGGAACTCAGCGGCCAGATCCTCGGCCGTCTTGTCCGTGCCCTGGACGATCTCCCCGAACATCTGCTCCAGTATCGCCTCCACCTCACCCGAGTTGGGCCCCGCCGGGAACGGGGTGCTGTTGAGATAGGCGTCCTTCAGGTTCTCGTTGAAGAACGGGTAGATCTCCTCCAGATCGGGTGAATCCAGAGCCTCGGTC
>JBKHJQ010000110.1:0-7295 GCA_046538055.1 Actinomycetota bacterium | reverse complement strand
AGCCGGTCGCAACGCCGTCGTCCACCAGGACGGCGACTCGATCCTCCAGCGGAAGCGGGGGACGATCTCCCCGGAACGTGCCCACCCTCCGATGCAGCTCCCGGCGCTCCCGCTCCTCCACTTCTCTCAACTGGGCTTCGCCCACCCCCAGCGCCTCCATCACCTCCCGGTTGAGGATCCGGATTCCGTCTTCCCCTATGGCTCCCATGGCCAGCTCCGGCTGCCATGGAACGCCCAGCTTGCGGACCACGACCACATCGAAGGGGGCATCCAGGTAGCCCGCTACCTCCCCCGCCACGGGAACGCCGCCCCGGGGCAGACCCAGGATGACAGGGCCTGCGTCCCGGAGATGCTCCAACTGCCTGCTCAGGCGCCGGCCGGCCTCTTCGCGGTCGGCGAAATAGAGCGGGAGCCCGTCCCGGGTCGCTCGCTCGTGTTTCCCCCGTGACATGTGATCACCTTCGGCCCACGCTAGGGGGCAGATCCCGGTCCCCTCGTTTCCCTCAGGCGAAGAACCAGGACGCCTCTTCGTATCTCTTCCGGTCGAGTTGGCGGGGCGGACGGGACACGTCAGACAGGTCGAGGGTCTGCAGCGACTCCCCCTTCACCGCCACCATGACGCCTGTCTCGCCTTCCAGAGCCAGCCGGCCCGCCTCCAGGCCCATGCGCGTGGCGAGGATCCGGTCGTAGGCGGTGGGAGTCCCTCCCCGCTGCAGATAGCCCAGGTTGGTGACCCGGCACTCATAGCCGGTCAGCTCCTCCAGCTCGCCGGCCACGACCTCGCCCACTCCGCCCAGTCGAGCGAAGCCATATGCATCGACGCCGGTGGTGGACTCCCTGCCGCCCGGCCCGGGCGTACCCTCCGCCACCACCACGATCGAGTAGTCGTGGCCCGCCTCGTGACGGACCTGGAGACGTTCCGCCAGATGGGAGAGGTCGTAGTCGACCTCGGGGACGAGGATCGCCTCTGCCCCACCCGCCATGCCGGCATACGCCGCTATCCATCCGGCCGTCCGCCCCATCACCTCCACCACCATCACCCGATTGTGGGACTCGGCGGTGGTCGTGAGCCTGTCGATGGCATCGGTGACGATCTGAACGGCGGTATGGAACCCGAACGTCACATCCGTGCCCGGAATGTCGTTGTCGATGGTCTTGGGCACGCCCACGACTCCCAGGCCCTCCTTCCCCAGCCGGGCCGCGGTCCGCAGGGAGCCGTCTCCCCCTATGACGACCACCACATCGATCCCCTCCTTGTCCAGGGTGGCCCGAACGGACTCGTAGCCTCCGCCGTGCACGTACGGATCCATCCGCGACGTCCCCAGTATCGTGCCGCCCTCATGGAGGATCCCCCGCACGTCGTTCCGGGTGAGAGGCCGCGTCAGACCCTCCATCAGCCCCCGCCAACCCTTTTCCACACCCACCGTCTCCCCGCCTGCTGCAGCCACGCGGCCCACAACTCCCCGAATGGCCGCGTTGAGGCCGGGACAATCCCCGCCTGCCGTCAAGACTCCCACCTTCACCTGCGAACTGTCCTTTCGACGAACCGCCAGTCCTCACTCGACGGTAGACCCTCCACCCACCGGGCGCCACGCACCCACCCAACCAAGGTCCCCGAGCTTGGGGCACTAAGGCCCTTACCGGGCTGCCCGATTGAAGGGCAGAGTGGAGGGAAAGGAGAAGGCATGAAGACTCGCGAGTTGATGACGACCGACGTCACCACGATCGACCCTCAGGCGTCCCTCAAGGAGGCCGCACGGTTGATGGCCTCGCGGGGGGTGAGCGGGCTTCCCGTAGTGGAAGGGGAGCGGGTGGTGGGCGTGATCACCGAGGCCGACTTCGTGGAACGAAGCGCCGCCCGGGGCCGGGCCGGCCTGATCGATGCGCTCCTGAACCGCCAGGAGAGGCTGCGTGGCGCCGGCACCGTGGGAGAGGTGATGAGCCGGCCCGTCGTCTCCATCGGGCCGGATGCTCCACACACCGAGGCCGCTCAGCTCATGCAGCGACGGGGAGTGAAGCGGCTGGTGGTCGTGGACGAGGAGGACCGCCTTCTGGGTGTTCTCAGCCGGGGAGATCTCCTGGTGGTGTTCACGCGGCCCGATGCCGTGATCGAACAGGACATCCGCCACCGGATCATGGGCCAGGTGCTGGCCATCGAGCCACATCGTGTGTCCGTCGAGGTCGAGGACGGGAAGGTTCTCCTGACTGGTTCCGTCCAGGCACGAACCGAGGCGGCGCTCCTGGAGGAGCTGGTGGCGACCGTGGACGGCGTCTGGTCGGTGGATGCCGACCTCCGCTACCTGGTGGATGACACGAAGCGACAGGATGAGCCGCGCCCGTTCGGTGTTCCCCGGCCAAACTGGTGACCCAACAAGGAGGGACGATGACGATTGTGGCCGCCGTAGATGCCTCCCCCGCCGCCGCCCGGGTGGTGGAGAAGGCCCTGGATTTCGCCCGGGACGACGGGGACATCCACGTCGTACACGTCTTCCAGCCCCCCTCCACCGTGTATCCGGTCGAGGGGATGTACCTGGCCGACGACGAGGAGTTCGAGCGGGCGGAGCACGACATGGTCTGGAAGGAGCTCGAGGGCGTGATGGAATCGGCCCCGGCCACTCTCCAGAGGGTGGAGCTCAAGGGCTACCCGGCCTCGGCCATCGTGGAACACGCCCGCGAGGTGGACGCCTCGCTGATCGTGGTGGGGACCCGCGGCAGGGGCGGGTTTGCGTCCCTCGTACTTGGCTCCACCAGCCAGGCCGTGATCCACGACGCTCCCTGCGACGTGCTGGTGGTGAAGACGGCTGCGGAGTGACCCGGGCGGACCCCGGCCCCGGGGGGAAGGTCGGGTCCGAACATGCACGAGAATCGGCCCATGCCCCACCGTGTCCTGTCACACACCGCCGACACCGGGATCGAGGCAACCTCCTCGACCCTGTCCGGCCTCCTGGAAGAGGTCCTGGCGGGCATGTTCGGATTGATGGCCGACATGGAGGATTCGGCGTCCCGGAGATGGGAAGAGCTGTCGGTGGAGGCGGCCACCCCGGCCGACCTGGTGGTGGACACGCTCTCAGAGGCGCTGTACGTCTCGGAGGTTCGCGATCTCATACCCTGCGCCTTCCGGGTGGGAGTGACGGACCAACGGAGGGCGACCGTGGCACTGGGTGGGGTGCCGATGCGATCCCTGCCGGCCGCGGGACCGGCCGTCAAGGCCGTCACCTACCACGACTTGGCCGTGGAGGAACGGGATGATGGCTGGTATGCCCGGGTGTACTTCGACGTGTGAGTGCCGTGCTGTGCAACACGCCCGGCTTGTCGCCCGTCCTGGCCCGCCGAGGCCGCTGGGGGTGTGAGGGGTTGAGCCGGTCAGGTGCCTCCGCGTCCGGGATCCTGCGCCGGTGGAGGTGCCACCAGCTTCCGTCTCCAGGGAGCGGGGATCACCATCACCGGAACGGTGGACCCCCGAACGACTCTCTCCGCCACGCTTCCCATCCTCCAACGGGACACTCCCGTTCTGCCGTGCGTGGCGATCACGATCATGCTCACGTCGGGCCGGTCCGCCCGGTCGATCAGTCGGCCGGCCGGGTCAGCACCCGCCAGCAGGTCCACCTCGGCCGGTACGTCGAGGCCCCGGGCCCGACTCCGGAGGTTGAGCTCCAGCACGTCGATGGGGTCCTCTCCCTCCGCCCGGGCCAGCTCGCGGACGGAGCCAACCGTGGCCGGGTCCGCAACCGTGACCAGCAACAGCTTCTCGTCCAGGGAGCGGGCCAGGCGCTCGGCCTGCGCCAAAGCCGTCCGCGCCACCTCCGAAGTGTCAAGAGGGACCATGATGCTCATACCAACTCCTTTCCCGGATCATCCGCCGGTCTCTCCACCCTTGCCAGCCTGGTATCTCCCATCAGCAGAGGCAACGCCTTCCCCACGCCCGGGGCCGGGAACCCTGTCCGGCGCGCGGATGGATGTGGGTATCGGATGCCATCATTGTCGATACCTGTCCACACCCGCATCAGAGGATTTCGCCCGCTCGTGAGGGGCCCTGGGCGCCGACCGACAACACGACGACGGCACAGGAGGGAGCATTGAACCGGGAGCGATACCTGGAGAATCTCCAGGATGAAGTAGACGGGGCCTACCTGTATCGGGTGCTGGCCGATCTGGAGGACGACCCGGCGCTGGCGGAGCTGTACCGGCGCCTGGCCGAGACGGAGGAGCGCCACGCCGAGTTCTGGAAGGAACGCCTGGAGGGAGAGACCGTGGACGGGCCGTCCCGCCGGGCCCGAGTCCTGGCCTGGCTGGGTCGCCGAGTGGCCAGACGCCTTCTCCTCTCGGTGGTTGCCTCGGACGAGGAGCGAGGTCAGTTCATGTACGACGACCAGCCGGAGACGGAGAGCACCTCCATGCGGCAGGACGAGCGATCCCACGCCCGCCTCCTGCGCTCCATCTCGGGAGGGATGGAGGGAACCGATATCGCCCGGTTCGAGGGACGCCACCGGGCCGTGGGTGGCAATGCGCTCCGGGCCGCGGTTCTCGGTTCCAATGACGGGCTGGTCTCCAACCTGGCGCTGGTGATGGGCGTGGCAGGGGCGGCGCTCTCTGCCCAGACCGTCCTCATCAGCGGGCTGGCCGGCCTGCTGGCCGGTTCCGCCTCGATGGCGCTGGGCGAGTGGCTGTCCGTGCAGAGTGCCCGGGAGCTCCATCAGAGGCAGCTCGACATCGAACGCCGCGAGATCCAGGAGATGCCCGAGGAAGAGGAGGAGGAACTGATCCTGATCTACCGGGCGAAGGGCTTCGAGGAGGAGGAAGCGCGCAAGCTGGCCTCTCGCATAATGCAGGACCCGGAGAGGGCGCTCGACACCCTGGCCAGGGAGGAGCTGGGCATCGATCCGGACGAGCTGGGCGGTTCGGCGTGGGAGGCTGCCCTGACATCCTTCCTCCTCTTCGCCCTGGGAGCGATAATCCCGGTCGTCCCCTTCTTCTTCGTCTCCGGGCTGGCGGCGGTCGCCTGGAGCATGGGTGTGAGCGGCCTGGGCCTCTTCGGTATCGGTGCGGGCATAACGCTGGTGACGGGGCGGAGCTTGTGGAGGTCCGGCCTCAGGCAGATGGCCCTGGGTCTCACCGCCGCCGCCCTCACATACGGGATCGGGGCGCTCCTGGGAGTGACGGTCAGCGGCTGACCGGCTCCTACCCCACCCGGCGGCCGGTCACGTCATCGAGACGAATCTTCATCCACAGGTCCGACCGGCCCTCTCCGGCCCAGGTTGCCAGCCCCAGTCCCTTCAGTCGCTCGATCTCGGCGGCATCGTTGATCACCTCGCCCATCCCGTGGGCGAGCACACTCCACCCCGATCTCGCCTCCTCGTCCCACTCGTCGATCTCGAAGGCGAATCGATGGTGCATCTCGGCCGCCTCCATCTTGGAGCCGGCGGTCGTGCGGATCACGATCTCTCCCTCGTCGAAGACGTAGTTGACCGGCAGGATGTGTGTCTCTCCCCCCTGCAGGAAAGCCACCCTGCCGATGGGTGTGGTAGACAGGAGGCGGTCACAATCCTCCCGGCTCAGCACCTGCGACCCCCTGTGATCGGTTGCCCTCTCCGCATCAGACATGGTGGCGACCTCCTCGCCCTCTACTCGATTGAACCGGCTCCCGGATGCTCCCTGATTCTCCCCGAAGAGGGCAAGGGCACAACGTCCTCTCCGGGCGGCGGCAGAACGTCCCCGGAGGCGACTCCCGCGATCCGGACCGGATCACAGCACGACCCGGCCATCGACGGCGGTGGCCACTGTACCCCCGACCCAGACCGAGCCCTCCGGATCCTCCTCGATCCTCACCCGCCCCCGTCTTCCCAGGACCGTGCCCTGCGAGACGGTGTACGGAGCCCGAGCCCTCCCGCTTCCCAGGAGCCACTGAGCCACCGAGGCGTTGAGGCTGCCCGTGACGGGATCCTCCCGGGCGTTGCCCCGGTCATCGGTGAACAGAGCCCGCACCTCGAAGGCGCACTCCGACCCCTCCGGATAGGCCCCGACCAGCCCGATATCCAGGCCACCGCCCTGCCCGGAGAGCGAGAAGTCCGGCTCTGCGGACAGCACCGAATCGGCGTCCGCCAGAAGCACCCCAATCCAGCCCGGGCCGTTGTCGACCCAGTGCATTTCCTGGACACTGCCTGCGGTCGCCCCCAGCACCCGGGATACCGCCGAGAGCACCTCGCCATCCACCGGCTCCATCCGTATCGGAGGCGGAGCCCGAAATGCCAGGACGCCGTCTCCCTGGCGGCGAATCTCGACGAGGCCGGCTCCGCACTCCTGGATGATCGTGTCGGCCTGGGCGGGGACTCCTCCGGCCTCCAGCCAGGAGTGGCAGCTTCCCAGGGTGGGATGCCCGGCGAATGGGAGCTCTCCCGCCAGGGTGAAGATGCGTACCCGATAGTCGGCCTCCCGTCTCCTGGGAGACACCAGAAAGGCGGTTTCGGAGAGGTTCTCCCACCGGGTGAAAGCCATCATCTGCTCGGTGCACAGGGCGTCGGCGTCGTGGACCACGGCCAGCGGGTTGCCCGTGAACGGTTCCGAGCCGAACACGTCTACCTGCATGAAACGCCGCTGCATGACTCGCTCCCGATCGTCTGACCGGAGAGCCTACCCAGGGCGTCAGGTCTCCAGAGTCACGCCGTCTCCCAGGGCCGCGGACGTGTCGCCCACCTGAATCCCGGCGGCGGCAGGCCCGCCCTCTCCCGTTCGGATCAGTGCCTGGCTGTCCTCGATCCTCACATGGACCCAATGACCCCGGTACAGCAGGGGGAACTCCATGCTCTCGAGCCCCTCGGGGAGCACCGGATTGAAGCGAAGGACGTCCCCTATCGCCTCCAGGCCGGAGTAGCAGCGCTCCATCATGTCCACCGTTCCGGCCATGGCCCCCAGGTGGATGCCCTCCGGTGTGGTTCCACCCTGGATGTCGCCCACATCACTCTCCAGAGCAGAGCGAAAGAGCTCCCACGACCGGCGCCTGTCGCTGCGAGCCAGCACCCAGGCATGCACCACCCACGAGAGCGTCGAGCCGTGGGACGTCCGCTGCTGGTAGTAATCGATGTTCCGCTGGATGAGGTCCGGATCCCACTGGTAGCCAAGTCGCACCAGGATGTCCTCCAGGTCCTCGGCGCTGAGCAGGTAGAACAGCATGAGTACATCTGCCTGCTTGGACGCCTGGTAATGGTTGGGGCTGTCGCCCTCCGCCTCCAGGATGCGATCCAACCGCTGGATATCCCCGTATCTCTGGCGGTACCCGTCCCAGTCGAACTCCTCCAGCT
>JBKHJQ010000109.1:0-7321 GCA_046538055.1 Actinomycetota bacterium | reverse complement strand
GCCCAGACCCAGGGAGCCAGAGGCGCCACCCGATGCCAGCGGCTGGAAGAGGCGCTCGGCCAGCTCGGAGGAGATCCCCTCGCCGTCGTCCCGGACCGACACGAGAACCTGCCGCTCCTCGACCTTCGCCCTCAGGGCCTTTCGTCTGCCTCCGTACCGGCGGGCGTTCTCCACCAGGTTGCGGATGATCTGACGTATCCGGAGGGCATCTCCCCGCACGACCAGACCGGTGGGGACATCCACGCCCACGCCCTCCAGGTCGAGGGCGGCCAGTACCTCGTCGAGGTCCAGGGGTTCGTCGACCACTGGCACGGCTGCCCCGGCCGCCGCCGCCACGAGATCTTCGAGAAGGTTGGCGACGTCTGTGGCCTGTCCGGCCGTGAGCGCAGCCATCTCCCGGCGGGAATCCTCATCCAGGGCGTCCCAATCGTTGTCCAGTATCGAGCTGAAGCCCACCAACGACGTGACGGGGTTGCGAAGCTCGTGGGCGATGGTGGCGACCATCCTGTCCTTCGCCTCCACTGCGTCCTCCAGGGAACGCTGTGTCTCACGCAGGTCGGTGAGGTCGAGATCGACGATGACAATCCGCCGGTAGGGGTCTCCGTCCTGGGCGGCCTTCCAGTGTGACCGGACCACCACGTCACCGGTGACCGACGGTGCCACATGCTCGGAGATGATGGACGTCCTCCCCGAGAACGGGGCCACCAGCTGGTCGACCATGGTCTGGGCCCGGTTGGGATACCGATCCACGGTGAATTGGCGGGTGGGCAGATCCGGGGCGTCGGTGGCGAGTGGGGAGCCATAGAGGGCCACCCATTCGGGGCTGATCGCCAGAATCCTGGGGAGTCGGAGACAGGTGAGCAGCTCCTCCTCGTCGGCGAGCAGCTCCCGGATCTCCCGTTCGGTTCGTTCCTGGAACCGTTCCATGATCGGGAGATAGTCGACGATGAGCATCGGCACGGCCGCGGCCGACGCGATCAGCTCGATGTCGTCCGCGGTGCCGACCGGGTCATGCATGGACCCCTGATCGGCCCGTACGTCCCGGCACTTGAGGAGGATGGGCCCGGCGGCCGGGCCGGAAGCCGCCGGCGAGTCGCCTACGAGGGCTCGATCGCCACCACCGGGATCTGGCGTTCGGTGCTCTCCTGATACCGGTCGTAGTCGGGCCAGATGTCCGTCATCAGCGGCCAGAGACGATCCCGTTCCTCCCCGTCGACGGTCCTCGCCCGACCCACCATCTCCTCGGGGCCCACCTGGATCATCACCGTCGGATCCGCCTTCAGATTCAGGTACCACTCCGGATGCCGGGAGGCTCCGCCCTTGGAGGCGACGACCACGAAGGCGTCACCGTCCCTGCCGTAGATGAGGGCCGTACGGCGGAGCTTCCCTGTACGTCGCCCCCGGGTGGTCAGCAGCAGGGTGGGCACACCGTTCCACCTGTGTCCCTTGCTGCCCCCGCTCTCCACGTACTCGCGGATGTGATCGCGTACCCACCCGGCCGGCGAGTCGATGATCTCTTCTTGTTGATCGGTCATGACGGGAGGACCCTAACGCCGGGCTCGGACAAGTCGGATACGGATCCCGACGCCTCCATGGGCGGTCGGGCGTTCACCCGATGCGCCCGCGGGGTTGGAGTGCCACGGTGCACAGGCGACGGCATCGAACAGGAGGTCGAACATGGAACCGCGGATTCTGGCCCACCAGGTGACGGGGGAGGGTTCTCCTCTGGTTCTCGTGCCGGGGGCACTGACGGGATGGCTGTCGTGGATCCCTCATGAGGATCGCCTTCGGGACCATCACCAGGTGATCCGGGTGCAGCCCATCCACAATGAGAGAGGATCCGCCGGGATACCGGGCGACCCCGGGTACTCGGCGGCGGTGGAACGGGAGAGTCTGCTCCTCACGCTCGACCACCTGGACGTGGACTCCGCCGACTTCGCCGGCTGGTCCGGCGGCGCCCGGGCCCTCATCGAGTTCGGGATCGTGCATCCCCGGCGGGCTCGGACGCTGACCCTGGTCGAACCCCCTGCCTACTGGGTTCTCAGCGAGCTGGGGGAATCGGACCCTTCCGTGGAGGAACTGGAGCGCTTCCTGGCAAAGCTGGCCGGACGTGAGGTCACCCCCGAGCACCTGGCCCGGTTCCTGGTCGGGGCGGGGTTCGCCCCGGATCCGGATGCGGTCCGGTCCCACCCCGCATGGGAGAGCTGGGTTCCTCATCGGATGGCCCTCTCCTGGCAGGGATTCATCGGCGCCGGGAGGCAATTGGCCGATCTCGCTTGCATCTCCAGTCCGTCACTGCTGGTGAAGGGCACCAGGACGGTGCCCTGGCAGGCCCGGGTGGTGGACCGGCTGGGAGATCACCTCCCCCGATCGAAGGTGGTCGAGCTGGAGGGTGACCATGCCTGCCACATCGAGAGCATGGACAGGTTCCTGGAGGAGATGGAGGAACATCTGCACTGAGATGGTGTCCTGGCCGGTCACTCCGGGGCGAGTGGCACCGGGACGACCCTCCGAGAAGGAATTCTTTCGCGCTCTCTCGCCTCGGGGGTCGCCCGCGCCTATATTCGGAGATGCAAGGCCCGAGTGGCGTGAACGAGAGCTGGGTGCCTTCCCGGCTGAGAGTTCGGCAATAGGAGCCGACGATCGTTGAACCTGAGTCCAGGTAATGCTGGCGCAGGGACACGTCGGTCGGGTCTTGCACTTTCTCGGGGCCCTCCCGCCTCGGCGCTCTCGCAACAGGGGCAGCCGGGGCAGCGTTCATCCCCCTCGACCTGCAGGGCAGTGCCTCGGCTTCCTGGCGGATGGGGGCGTTGCTCCCGGGCGAGGCGGGCCAGCACACGTCCGGCCGATGCACGGATCCGCCCGGAACCCGGTAGTGGATCCGGGGCGTCTAACGGCCATGAAGCGTCGATACCTGATCGGTGTGCTGATGCTGGCCATGGTCGCGGCCTGCGCGTCGGCAGGCGAGGAGGACGCCCCCACCAGCACCCCCACGAACCCTCCGCCGAGTGATCCCGACAGACCCTTCGTGGAGGGAGAGGTGGCCCGGGTGGAGGCCGAGCGAGCGGATAGCCCGTAGCCGACGACGACGTGGCCGCAGTGGCGCGAGGCGATCGTTCCCTGGGGCTCGACCTGCTGGCTGAGCTGGCGCCAGGCGACAACGTGATGATCTCCCCCTACTCGGTCGCTACCGCCCTCAGCATGGTCCACGCCGGAGCGAGAGGGGAGACCGCCTCCGAGATCGGCGATGTCCTCCATCTGGAGGTGGACGATGAGACCCTCCACGCCGTTCGCAACCGGATGGACCAGTCTCTGGCCAACATCGACTGGGAGCCGCCCGACGAGGAAGACACCCGCGACCCCTTCGTCATCCGTCCCGCCAACTCCGCCTGGGGTCAGGGTGGGTATCCATTCCGCCACTCCTTCCTGGAGATCCTGGCCACCCACTACGGTGCCGGTCTGCGTCTCACGGACTTCGCGGGCGACCCCGACAGCGCCACCGACACCATCAATGAGTGGACGGAGGAGGCGACAGAGGGACGCATCGAAGAGCTGATCCCTCCCGACGTCATCGATCGTCTCACCCGGCTGGTGCTGGTGAACGCCATCTGGTTCCAGGGAAACTGGGAGAACCAGTTCGATCCGCAACAGACCGAGGAGGGCACCTTCAGTCGCCTGGACGGAAGCACGGTGACCGCTCCGCTCATGAGACAGGAGGCGCTGCGGGCCGACTATGCCGAGACCCCGGTGCTGCAGGCGGTGCGGCTCCCCTACACGGGGAACGCCTCCATGGTGGTGGCGCTCCCCCGGGAAGGCGCGCCCGCCGATCTGGTGGCGGAGCTGAGATCCGGAGACTGGGCGCTTCCGTGGGAGGTGCGCCTGGTGGACGTGACCCTTCCCCGGTTCGAGTTCGACTCCGATGTGCCTCTGAGGGACGCCCTGGAGGCAGTAGGGATGCCGACCGCCTTCGAGCCTCCCCTGGGGGAGAGCGGAGCGGACTTCACCGGCATCGTCCCGGTCCGGGAGCTATACGTGAAAGATGCCCTCCACAGCACTTCCGTGACGGTGGATGAGCACGGAACGGAGGCGGCTGCGGCCACCGCGATGGTCATGAACGCCGTCTCCGCTCCCCCGCCCGCCACCTTCACCGCCGACCGCCCCTTCCTCTTCTGGATCGAGCACACACCGACCGGCGAATGGCTGTTCCTGGGCCGGGTGACGGACCCCTCCTAGCGGCAACGCCCATCCATCTCGGCACAATCGAGCGGCGGGGAGCGCAGCCGGATAGGGTTCTGGATCGTGCAACGTGTTCGGCTGGCAGAGCTGTGCGCCTCTACCTCGCTGTTCACCGACCTGGGCACGGGCCAGCCGGTGGAGCACGGACTGAGGACCTGCCTGGTGGCGATGCGCCTGGCTGCCGCCCTCGGCCTGGACGACGACACCCGCCGGGAGGTCCTCTATGTCTCGCTCCTCCGTTTCCTCGGCTGCACGGCCGACGCCCATGTGGTGGCGGAGATGGCCGAGGGCGACGAGACCGTCATCCTGGCCGGGGCCGCCCCCGTCTACTTCGGGTCGCCCCGGGAGGAGATGACCCGCATACTGAGTCTGGTCGGCCGGGGCGCTTCCGTACCCCGGCGTCTCAGGGCCCTGGCCCGCGCCCTGGCCGACCCCGGAGGTGGGAACCGGCTCATGCAGGCCCATTGCGAGGTGGCCTCCCGATTGGCCGAGGAGATGAGCCTCCCCGCCGGGGTCCCGGCTGCCCTGGAGGTGGCCTACGCCCGCTGGGACGGCAAGGGAGTCCCGGCCGGGCTGGGAGGCGAGGACATCCCTGCCTCGGTCCGGGTGGCGATAGTCGCCCGCGACGTGGAGCTGTGGACCCGGGAGGCAGGGCCGGAGGCCGCTATGGAGACACTCGGGGAGCGCCGGGGGAGAGCCTACGACCCGGCGGCAGTCGATGCGGCCCTGGGACTGGGGCCGGAAGAGCTGCGCCGGAGCGGCGACGACCTGTGGGACATGGTCGTGGCGGCGGAGCCCACTCCCTGGAGCGACGTGACGGGCCCCGACATCGACCGGGCTCTCATCGCCCTCGGGGACTTTGCCGACCTCAAGATCCCGGCTGCCGTCGGCCACTCCCGGCGGGTCCGCGACCTCGTGGCGATCGCAGGCGAGGATGGCCTTCGGGACGAAGAGGATCGCAGGGTGCTGGTCCGGGCCGGGGCGATCCACGATCTGGGGCTGGTGGCCGTCCCTGTGGGTGCTCTCAAGGAGGAGACCCAGTCGGCCACGGCCCGGGAGCAGATGCGGATGCATCCCATCTGGACCCAACGGATTCTCGATCGCTGCGGTGATCTGGCGCCGATCGGCGCTCTGGCCGGTCGCCACCACGAGTGCCTGGACGGGAGCGGCTATCCCGCCGGGACGGTGGGAGACATCCAGGGGGATGCCTGCCTCCTCGCCTCCGCCGAGATGTACGACGAGCTGTTGATGCCCGGGCGGGGGCGCCCGGCGCTGACCGCGGCCGCCGCCGCCCAGGAGCTGAGTCGGCACGCCTCCCGGGGGGCGATCTCTCCCGACGACGCCAAGGCGGTGCTGGAGGCGGCGGGGGTGGCCGCCCCCCTGATCGAGACCCGGCGCCCGGCCGGGCTCACCGAGCGGGAGGTCGACGTGCTGGTCCTCCTGGCGCGAGGCGAGAGCAACCGTCAGGTCGCCGGGAGGCTGGGCATCTCACCCAAGACCGTCGGAACCCACATCGAGCACATATATGCCAAGGCAGGTGTGACCACCCGGGCGGCAGCCACCCTCTTCGCTGTCCAGAACGGCCTCGTCTGACCGCGCCGTCCCCCCGCGTCCGGCGACCCGGATCCTGAGCCGCTGCCGGGGGAAGCCACGCCCGGCCGGAGCTTCCAGGTCCGCGGTCAGCGCTTGTCGTGCCCACCGGTCAACGCGGGTCCTCCTGCGATCCGCTCGCCAGCAGGTACGCCACCTCCACCTCCCATCTGCTGGCATCGGGCTCCACCCGGGGATCCGTGGGATAGAACTCGAACCGCCCCTCCCATACCTCCTCGCCGCCCTGGCTTCGGAGCGCCACCTCCAGCCCCTGGCGGCCGATCCAGTCCTCGAGGCGAGAGGAGGTCCCTTCCAGTCGATCGGGATGTCCTTCATGGACCGCGGTGGCGTACGACCCGGCCGGGATCCGGCCCGGTCTCACCCGGTCGTCCCCGTCCACCTCCCGGTCGATGGGGACGCCTATCTCCAGTTGGAAGCGCTTCTCGGTGTCACCGATGACCCAGTAGCGGAAGAAGGGCGGAGCGGTTAGCTCCAGGCCTCGCTCGTGGACGCATCCCATCACCTCGCCCACCAGGGCGGTGACGGGACCCCACTCCTGGAGGTTGGCCTCCGCCGGGATGGATACGTAGGGAAGCCCGGGCCGGGCCTCGATTGCGGGTTGGCGCATGATCCGCTCCTTTCGAGCTCGCTATGCCCGTGTATACGGATCGGCGGCCCCGGATTGATCGGTCCTCCACCGGGCAGGCCTCAGAGTGCCAGCTCCCAGTTCTGGCCCACGAGGTCCTTTCCGAAGCTGCGGTGGGCTTCCTCGTGGACCAAACGGAAGCCGGCGGCCTCGTAGATGCGGCGGGCGGACACGAGGACGTCGTTGGTCCACAGCGTGAGCCGGGAGTAGCCGGCGGAGCGGGCGAAATCGATGCACTCGTCCACCAGGCGGGACCCCAGGCCCAGTCCCCTGGCCCACGGCTCCACGAGAAGGATTCGGAGCTGGGCGGTGTCGTCGTCCCGTCGCCGGCAGAAGACCGATCCGGCCCGGGCGCCGTCCACCTCCCCCATCCAGGCGTCGTCCCGGCCCGGGACGCGGCCTTCATGGTAGTCGGCGACGATGCGGGCCACCAGAGCCTCGAAGTCGGCGTCCCAGCCGAACTCCTCCTGGTAGATCTCGCCGTGCCGCTGGACCACCCAGCCCATGTCGCCTGCTCGCAGCCCTCGCAAGGTGACCTCGGGCTCTCTGGCGTCGGACCCCACCAAGCGGGAGATCACGGTCATGGACTCGACCAGCGTGGACCGCTGCCCGGGGGTGAGCGGCCCGATCAGCTCCCGGATCTGGGTGGTGGAGCGCGAGTCGAGCAGCAAGAAGGCCTCCCGCCCCTCGTCGGTCAGGACCAGGTCCAGGGCGCGCCCGTCTTCGGTGGAGCGCTCCAGTGCCACCAGCCCCCGTTCCTCCAGGCCTGCCAGCACCCTGGTCAGGAAGCTGGGGTCCATGTCCAACTGCTCCCGCAGGTCGGCCCGCCTCCACCGGGGCCGCTGGGCC
>JBKHJQ010000108.1:0-7372 GCA_046538055.1 Actinomycetota bacterium | reverse complement strand
AACAGGGAGAGAGCCTGGATCACGTCCAGGCCTTCCCCGGTGGCCACGTCCACCGCCTCCAGGAAGGCGGCTCCCGTGGTGGTGGTGTCCTCCAGCACGGCCACGCGGGTGTCGGCCGGAACCGGGCCTACCAGCCGTCCCCCGGTGCCGTGATCCTTCGCCGCCTTGCGGATGGAGAATGCATCCAGGCGCCCGCCCGACATCGTGGCGGTGGCCACCGCGATCGGATCGGCCCCCATCGTCATCCCCCCCACCGCCTGCACCCCGGGGCGGAGGGCCTCCTGCACCGCCGCCGCCACCAGCACGGCCCCGCCACCGGAGAAGGTGGTGAGACGGGCATCCAGATACCACTCCGCCTCCTTCCCCGAGGCCAGCGTGAAGGGCCCGTCCGTACGGAGGGAATGGGCGCGCAGATGCTCGATCAGGGCCGTTCGGGCGGAGGTCATCGGGACGGATGGTATCGGCCCGTCTGCCTCCGGGGGAAGCCTTCCCCGCCAGTACGGACACCGGGGTCCGGGTAACGTCGCCTTCCATGGAGGTCGCACGTATTGCCAACTGCTCCGGCTTCTACGGTGACAGGCGGGCCGCGGCGCGGGAGATGGTGGAGGATGGCCCGATCGACTACCTGACCGGCGACTACCTGGCGGAGCTGACGATGGCCGTGCTGTGGCGGACCAGGCACCGCGACCCCGGGGGCGGTGGCTACGCCCGGACGTTCCTCCAGCAGATGGAAGAGGTCCTGGGGACGTGCCTGGACCGGGGGATCCGCGTCGTGGCCAACGCCGGCGGCCTCGACCCGCTGGGGCTGCGACGCCACCTCCAGGAGCTGGCCGGGCGGCTGGGATTGCAGGCACGGGTGGCGGCCGTGACCGGAGACGACATGATGGGCCGGCTCGCCGATCTGGAAGCCCCCATCCGGCCGGGTCCGGCCGACGGGGAGCCCGTCACCGCCAACGCCTACCTGGGATGCTGGGGAATCACGTCGGCGCTGCAGGCGGGCGCCGACGTGGTGGTGACGGGACGGGTCACCGACGCGGCGCTGGTCATGGGACCCGCTGCCCATGCCTTCAATTGGGCGCCCGACGACTGGGATCGCCTGGCGGGCGCCCTGGCGGCCGGCCACATCATCGAGTGCGGCGCCCAGGCCACCGGCGGCAACTTCTCCTTCTTCCGGGAGGTACCTGGTCTGGATCATCCGGGATTCCCCCTGGTGGAGATGCACGCCGACGGCACCTTCGTGGTGACCAAGCATCCCGGCACCGGGGGGATGGTGTCCAACGAGACGGTCACCGCCCAGCTCCTGTACGAGATCGCCGGTCCCCGCTACCTATCGCCGGACGTAACCGCCCGCTTCGACACGATCCGGCTGCAAGAGACTGGACCCGACCGTGTGCGGGTGGAGGGGACGGTGGGCGAGCCCCCGCCCGACACCCTCAAGGTGGCGCTCAATCACCGGGGCGGGTACCGCAACCGGGTCACGTTCGTCCTGACCGGATTAGACATCGAACAGAAGGCTGTGGCGGTGGAGGAAGCCCTGTGGCGGTCGCTGGGCGGGCAGGACTCCCTCGCCGTAGCCGACGTCCGACTCCTCCGCTGGGACCGGCCCGATCCCCTGTCCAACGAGGAGGCCATGGCCCAGCTCCGGATCACGGTCCAGGATCCCGACCCCACCAGGGTGGGGCGACGGTTCTCCGGTGCCGCGGTGGAGCTGGCCCTCTCCTCGATTCCCGGCCTCTTCCTCACCGCTCCTCCCTCCGACGCCTCCCCCTACGTCATCTACCGTGACGCCCGGGTGCCGGCTCGACTGGTGCCCGCCGTCGTACACGTAGGCGACGAGACCTGGACGGTGGATTCCCCCGCCACAAGACAGTCACCCGCTCCGGAGGAGGCCGGGGTGGAGCCGCCGTTGCCGGACGCCGGGCCGGGAGGGGGAGACACCGTGGAGGCACCGCTGGGCGCGGTGGCGGGGACACGCTCCGGCGACAAGGGAGGGGACGCCAACGTAGGAGTGTGGGTGCGCCGCCCCGAGGCCTACCCGTGGCTGGTGCGCACCCTCACGGTGGCGCGACTGAGGGACCTGGTGCCGGAAGCCGCCCGGCTGGACGTGGAACGCTGGCTGCTTCCCAACCTGGGGGCGGTCAACTTCGTGGTGAGGGGTCTGCTGGGAGACGGCGCGGCGGCTTCGGTTCGTGTCGACCCCCAGGCCAAGTCCCTGGGCGAGTACCTCCGTTCCCGTCGCCTGCAGATACCCGCCGGGCTGCTCCCTCCCGAAGGGCCTTGAGCTGCTCCACCCCGGAGCGGGTCAGTCGTCCCGATCGTCGTCGGAGGAGGTGACCATGAGGGGGAGGGCGACATGGTCGATGATGATCTCCTTCGCTCTCGCCACGTCCCCCGCCTCGACTGCTTCCATCAGCGCCACATGCTGCTGGTTGGCCACCTCCCGGAAGGTGGCGTGCTCGGTCACCGCCCGGCTCACGTACATGACGATGGGTGTGCGCAGGGTGCCCAGGATCTCCAGCAGGCGCTGGGAGCTGACGCCCCGGTAGAGCACTTCGTGGAACTCCTTGTTGGCTTCCACCCATTCGTCCGAGTCCGGACGTTCCAGCATCACCCGCAGGAGGCGGCGGGCATCGTCGATCGTCTCCTGCCTGAGCGCCTGCATCGCCTCCTCCATCGCCAGCGGCTCCAGCGCCTGTCGCAGTCGGACGAGTTCCTCCGCCTCCGCCTTGTCGGGAGAGCGGACGATGGCCCCCCGGTACGGGTCGAGCTGCACGAACCCGTCGCTCGCCAGCACCCGCAGGGCCTCCCGCACGGGTGTCGTGCTCACGTCGAGGATGTCTGCGATCTCTGCCAGCCCGAGACGGGTCCCGCCCGGGAGCTGCCCGGAGAGAATGGCGTGTCGCAGCACCTCCCGAACCTGCTCGCTGATGGTGGAGCGCACCAACCCACCCCGCTGGGAGGCGCTGAAGGAACGGAGGGTCTGCTCGATGTCCATCAGCCCGCCACCCGCCTCCGGTCCCGGCCCCCTTCCTCCCTTTCTCCCGGGCGGACGGCGGACCCCGAGGCCAGAGTGCCCCCAGGGCGCCAGACCCGGCGCCCCTCCTGTCCCCCTCCGGCCCCCTGTGTCTGCCAGAAAGCGCCCATTGCGGCCCATCGTAGATGACCGGAGAATGGCCCGACCCGCCGCCGATCGACTGCGGATGGGTCGGTAGCCCTGATCGGGAGCTGCGCGAGGCCGGGACCTCCCCATGCGGGAGGAAGCCGGTAGCATCAAGGTTGGATGCGCCGTCCCACCGATCTGCTCTACAAGATCTACGAAGACCGCCTGCTCCGCTCCCTGGACCGGTCCCGCCTTCCCCGGCACCTCGGCATCGTCCTCGACGGCCACCGGCGCTACGCCCGCCAGGAGGGCCTGCCCAGCTACACCGATTCATACCGGGCGGGGATGCGACGCTTCGAGGAGTTCCTGGAGTGGGCTGAGGAGCTGGAGGTGCCGGCGGTGACCGCCTGGGTCCTCTCCCGGGAGAATCTCGCCCGCCCCTCCGAAGAGCTGGAGCCTTACTTCGAGGTGCTGATCGAGCTGTTCCAGCGCCTCCCCGCCCTGGCCCGGCGCCACGACATGAGCATCCGCTTCATCGGCTCACTCGATCTGCTTCCCGACGAGGTCGTCCGGGCCGCAAAGGTGGCGGAGGCTGCCCGCCCGGAAGGTGCCCGGCATCTCAACGTGGCGATGGGCTACGGAGGCCGCCAGGAGATCGTGGACGCGGCCCGGGATCTCGTCTCCGACCTGGCCCGCCGGGGCGTGGCGGCGGAGGAGATCTCCGCCCGCATCGACGCAGAGTCGCTGGCGCGCCACATGTACTCGGCCGATCTTCCCGACCCGGATCTACTCATCCGCACCTCCGGCGAATCCCGGCTGTCGGGATTCCTGCTGTGGCAATCGGCCTACTCCGAGTTCGTCTTCGTGGACGTCTTCTGGCCGGCCTTCCGGCGGGTGGACTTCCTGCGCGCCATCCGCGACTTCAGCCGGAGGGAACGGCGGTTCGGCCGCTAGCTGTGCTAGCCGTCGTCGCTCCCGGACCGGTGTAGCCAGACACCCGGCCGTCACAGATGCGGCGCCACCTCCTCGGCCAGCTGCTGCATCAGCTCGACCTGTGCCGACAGCTCCAGGGTGGGGAGATAGCTTCGGGCAGTGAACTCCACCGCTCTGCCCGCCTTCTCCCGTATGTCCAGCAGGGAAGCGGCCAGCTCGTCGGTCGTCCCGGCCAGCGTGGAGCGCCGGCCGAGCCGGTGCCTGGCCTCATCGGTGAACGGCGGGGCGGCGGGCGGCGGGCCCGACCGGCCTACGGACGCCTCCATGTCGGAGTACTTCCACATCATCTGCCAGGCGTGGCTGCCATACCGCTCCCACGCGTCATCCACCGAGGACCCCGGTAGCAGGATCGAGTAGTGGTGAAGGCGCAACTCGCCGGGGTCCCTCCCCGCTCTCTCGCATTCGTCCTCGATCCACGAGAGCTGGCGGAGGAAGAGATCCACCGGCGCGTTGGAGAAGATCCCGTCCGCCAGTCTCGCTGCCCGCCTGATGGCGGGCTCCGCTCCTCCCCCGACGAGCACCGGGATGGTCGATGAGGGTCTCGGTCGCACACCCAGCTCCGGGAAGGAGTAGACCTCGCCTCGATGCTGGAACGGCTCCCCGCTCCAGGCCTGGGGGAGTATCTGGAGTATCTCCTCCATCGCCTTGCCGCGGCGCTTGACGTCCGCTCCCAGGCCTTCGAACTCGGGGGCCAGCCATCCCAGGCCCAATCCCAGGGTGAACCGTCCGCCGCTGAGGAGGCTGAGGGTGGCGGCATCCTCGGCCAGGCGGAGAGGGTGGTGGAGGGGGGCGAGGATCACACCGGTGCCGATCTCGATCGCGGAGGTGGCAACCGCCAGTGCCCCACTCACGACCGGCAACGACGGCATGTACCCGTCGTCCACGAAATGATGCTCCGTGGTCCACACCGAGGAGAAGCCGAGTCGCTCGGCCTCCACCGCCACCCTCACCGTCTCGTCGTATGCCCGGGACCAGTCGGTCTCACCGGGTCGTAGCTGGGCGCTGAGCAATCCCAATCCGAGGCTCACATCATCTCCTGGCGGTCGAGGTGGACGGTTGCGCCCTACTCAACCACAAAGGATCCCCCTTGGCGGCGGAAGAGGATATGGTCTCGGTGTGGAACGGATGACCTGGGGACGAATGCAGAACCCGATCCGCGGCCTCCTGCATGGCTCGGCAGCAGTGGCGGCGGCGATAGGCCTGGGATTCTTGCTGTCCCGGTCCCGGGGGGTGACTCCATGGCCGGCGGCGGCCCTGTTCGGGTTCGCCCTGGTGGCCATGTTCACCGTCTCCGCCCTCTACCACTCCGTGCCCTGGACGGAGCGCTGGAGGGAACGGATCCGGCGTGTGGATCACTCCCTGATCTTCATCGTGGTGGCCGCCACCTTCACACCTCTGGCGTTCGCCGCCCTGGAGGGTGTCGCCCTGGCGGTGGGGCTCACGCTGGTGTGGGGAGTCGCAGCTGTGGGGATCGTCCTCAAGATGGTGCTGCGACGCCCCCGGGTGGGGCTGTCGGTGCTCCTCCAGATGGTGATGGGCTGGAGCGCCCTCATCTGGCTGCCCCGGTTCGCCAGCCGGCTGGGGTGGGAAGCGGTCGCCCTCATCCTGGCCGGGGGCGCGTGCTACACCGTGGGTACGGTGGTGTTCGCCACCCGCCGTCCCCGCCTGGCCCCCCGGGTATTCAGCCACCACGAGCTCTTCCACGTCCTGGTCGTGGCGGGGGCCCTGTTCCACTTCTGGGCCGTGGCCGGCTACGCCATCTGAGGCCTGATCGGAAGGGCGGGAAGCGACCTAGCCTGGGGGATGTGCCCCCACTCAACTCAGACCTGCAGACCCTGTATGCCCGGGTGCTCCAGCGCAACCCGGGCGAGGTGGAGTTCCACCAGGCCGTCCACGAGGTGCTGGAGTCCCTCAACGTCGTCACCGCCCGCAAACCCGAGTACCTCGAGAACGCCATCATCGAGCGCCTGTGCGAGCCGGAGCGGCAGGTCATCTTCCGGGTCCCCTGGACCGACGACGCCGGGCGGGTGCGCATCAACCGGGCCTTCCGGGTGGAGTTCAACTCGGCGCTCGGGCCCTACAAGGGCGGGATGCGCTTCCATCCGTCGGTCTACCTGGGGGTGATCAAGTTCCTCGGCTTCGAGCAGACCTTCAAGAACGCCCTGACCGGCATGCCCATCGGGGGGGCGAAGGGCGGCTCGGACTTCGACCCCAAGGGGAAGAGCGAGGGCGAGGTCATGCGCTTCTGCCAGTCGCTCATGACCGAGCTCTACCGGCACCTCGGTGAGTACACCGACGTCCCGGCCGGCGACGTCGGGGTGGGGGAAAGGGAGATCGGCTTCATGTTCGGCCAGTACAAGCGGATCACAAACCGCTTCGAGTCCGGGGTCCTCACCGGCAAGGGCCTCTCCTTCGGCGGTTCCCGGGTACGCCGGGAGGCCACCGGCTACGGGGTGGTGATGTTCACCGAGCACATGCTCGCCACCCGCGACCGGACCCTGGACGGATGCCGTGTGGTGGTCTCCGGATCCGGCAACGTCGCCCTCCATGCCGCCCGCAAGGCCGCCCAGCTGGGAGCGGTGGTGGTGGCGGCCTCCGACTCCGACGGCTACGTCCATGAGCCCGGCGGCATCGACCTGGACCTCCTCTTCCATGTCAAGGAGGAGGAGCGGCTCCGCATAGCCGACTACGCCGCCCGGCGCGGGACGGGAGCCGAGTACGTGGAGCAGGGAAACGTGTGGGACGTCCCATGCGATGTGGCGCTGCCGTGCGCCACCGAGAACGAACTGGACGTGGGCGACGCCCGCAAGCTGGTGGAGAGCGGCGTGATGGCGGTGGCGGAGGGCGCCAACATGCCCACCACGCCGGCCGCCATCGACCTCCTCCAGGAGGCGGCCGTGCTGTTCGGCCCGGGCAAGGCCGCCAACTCGGGCGGGGTGGCCACCAGCGCCCTGGAGATGCAGCAGAATGCATCCCGTGACTCGTGGGGGTTCGAGTACACGGAGGAGCGCCTAGCCGAGATCATGCGGGGGGTGCACGCCCGGTGTGCCTCGGCAGCCGAGGAGTACGGGCGTGCCGGCGACTACGTGCTGGGAGCCAACATCAGCGGGTTCGCCCAGGTGGCGGACGCCATGCTGGCCCAGGGCGTGATCTGAGTCGGAAGCCGGAAGCCGGGAAGGTCCCCGTCAGGGCCCCAAGGGCCCTGACGGGGACTCGGCGCACAGTGCCTCCACCTCGTCGGGATCCACCGGAACGGCCGAGGTCAGGTTCTCATACCCG
>JBKHJQ010000107.1:0-7382 GCA_046538055.1 Actinomycetota bacterium | reverse complement strand
CCTCCAGTCCGTAGGCCGCCGCCAGGTTGCCCGGGGTGAACACCGCCTCCGGCTCGCCCGCCGCCACGACCCGGTTGGCGAGGAGCACCACATGGTCGGCCCGGCGGGCCTCGGCGAAGTCGTGGGTGGTGAGCGCCACCGTCCTTCCCGCCGATCGCTCGTCCTCCAGGACCCTGTGGATCACATCGGTGGAAACCACGTCCAGGCCGGTGGTGGGCTCGTCCAGCAGCAGCAGGTCCCGGGGCTGCACCAGGCCCTGGGCCACGAAGACCCTCTGACGTTGCCCGCCCGATAGCTCCCGCACGTGCCTTCCTTCCAGGTCCTTCAGGTCCAGACGCTCCAGGGCGTCGTCGACTGCCCGGCGGGAGTCCTCCTGGAAGCGGCCCAGCATCCCCAGGGCGGCATATCGGCCCATCGCCACCACCTCCCGCACCGTCACCGGGAGCGAGTCGTTGACCTGGGTGCTCTGGGGCACCAGTGCTACCCGGGACCGGACGTCCCGGGGTGGCATCCCCAGGACGGAGATGCTCCCCGCCCGGGGCCGGTGGAGGCCCGCGATGGCGGATACCAACGACGACTTCCCCGAGCCGTTGGGCCCGATCAGGGCGATGACGCTGCGCGACGGAAGGCTGAGATCCGATTCGGCCAGGGCGATGGTGTCGCCGTAGGCGAGCACCAGGCCGGCGGCCTCTACCGCCGGGCGGCTCATTTCCGGCACGCCGGGCACAGGCCCTCCACCTCCAGGTTGTGGCCCGTCTGGGTGTACCCCGCCGCCTCCGCCGCCCGGGCGGCCAGCCGATCCAGCGTCTCCTCGGAGCGGGCGTCGAGTTCCATGTCCTCCACGATGCCGCAATCGACACACACCAGGTGGTGGTGGTGACCCGTGAGCCACTCCGCCAGCTCGAACCGGGCCAGCCCGTCGGAATCGTGATGCTTCTCCAGGACTCCCGCTTCGTCCAGGACGGTCAGCGATCTGTACAGGGACGACAGCGGCACGTCCATCCGCCGGTGCAGGTCGGCGGCGGACTCCGGGCCGTCCAGGCGGACCAGGGCGGTCACCAGCTCCTGGCGTCCCGGGGTATAGCGGATGCCGTGCTCGGCGAGACGGTGTCGCACGGCCTCGTGCAGCTCGGCGCCCCGGGTGGGCGCGGTTCTACTCACCGGCCGCTCCCTCGCATCCTGTCGTTGTACATGATCTTGCATGACGAAATGAGATTGATTATCGTTTTCGGAAGATTAGTTCTCATTCTCAGTTAGTCGGACCTGATAGGAGGCTACATGATCGCCCGTGCTCTGCTCACCGTCTCGATGCTGGTGGCGGTCGCTGCCTGTGGCGGCGAGCCGGCCGGAGGCGGCGACGGTGTCGAAGTCGTGGTGACTACCAGCGTTCTGGCCGACGTGGTCGCCGAGGTGGTGGGTGACGGCGGATCCGTGGAAGCCCTGATGGAACCGGGGACGGATCCCCACGACTTCGCACTCTCCCCCGGGCAAGCCGCCCGCCTGCGTTCGGCCGACCTGGTGGTGGCCAACGGGCTCGGCCTGGAGGCAGGCCTGGAGGAGGCGCTGGACTCGGCCGCCGCGGAGGGGACGGTGGTTCTCTCCCTGGCCGAGCAAGTGGACCCCATCCCCTTCGGGGAGCACGGCGGCGAGCACGACGAGGAAGCCGAGCACGATGAGGAATCCGAGCACGACGGGGAATCGCACGAGCACGAGGGTGACGACCCGCACTTCACCCTCGACCCGCTGCGGATGGCGGACGCGATGGACCTGGTGGCCGAGGCTCTGGTCGAGCTGGATCCGGACGGTCCCTGGCGGGAGAACGCCGCCGGGACGCGAACGGAGCTAGAGGATCTCCACGAGGAGATCCGGGATACCCTGAGCTCGATACCCTCCGACCGCCGCAAGCTGGTCACCAACCACGACGCCCTTGGCTATTTCGCAGAGCGCTACGACTTCGAGGTGGTGGGTACGGTCATCCCGGGAGGGAGCACGCTGGCCGAGCCCAGCGCCGCCGACCTGGCCGAGCTGGCCGAGACCCTTCGCTCCGAGGGGGTGTCGGCGATCTTCGCCGACACGACTGGTTCCGTCGACCTGGCCGAGACGGTCGCCGCCGAGGTGGGCCGGCCGGTGGAGGTCCACTCGCTGTACACGGGGTCCCTGGGCCCGGAGGGGTCGGGAGCCGGGTCGTACGTGGGGATGATGCGGACGAACGCCAGCATCATCGCCTCGGGCCTGGACGGCTAGATTCCGCCCATGGACTGGCTGACCGAGCCCTTCGCTCAGGCCTTCATGCAGAGGGCGGCACTGGGGGGTGCCCTGGCCGCGGTCGCCACCGCCGTGGTGGGGACATGGGTGGTGCTGCGGGGCCTGACCTTCATGGGCGATGCCCTGGCGCACGGTGTGATACCCGGAATCGCCCTGGCGGTGGTGTGGGGCTTCGACCTGGGCCTGGGAGCGGCGGTCTCGGCGCTGGTGATGGTGGCGGGGATCAATGTGATCCACCGCTACTCGCGCCTCCAGGAGGACGTGGGGATAGGCCTGCTGTTCGTGGGGATGCTGGCGGCGGGGGTGGTCATCATCTCCCGCACGTCCAGCTACTCCGGGAGCCTCACCGAGATCCTCTTCGGCGACGCTCTGGCCACCACGTCCGCCGACCTGGTGCTGCTGGGTGCCACCCTGGCGGCCGTGGTGGCCTCCACTCTCATCTTCTACCGGGCGTTCCTGGTGCTGTCCTTCAACGAGCAGAAGGCCGAGATGCTGGGCCTGCACCCCCGCATCGCCCATGTCGTGATGCTGGCCCTGGTCACCCTGGCGGTCATCGCTGCCTTCCAGACGGTGGGAACCCTCCTCGTCTTCAGTCTCCTGGTGGCGCCGCCCGCCACGGCGTCCCTCCTGGTGAGACGGGTTCCGGCCATGATGATGCTGTCGGGCCTGCTGGGCATCGGGGCGGTGGGAGTGGGGCTGCTCGTCTCGTGGCATGCCGACACGGCCGCCAGCGCCACGGTGGCGGCAGTGGCCGTGGCCGGCTTCTTCGCGGTGTTGGCCTTCCGGCCTGCTTCCAGGGCGTGACGACTAGAGCCGCCCGGCCCATGTGAACTCGTTCACCAGGTGCCGATGGCTACTCCATGATGCTTGGAGAGAATCGACGCGCTTTGACCGGTGGCGGCCAGAGAGGGGCCACCCTGGTGGAGTACTCGCTGCTGATAGTGCTGGTGGCCGTCGTGGCATGGGCGGCGGTAGCTTCACTGGGAGAGCAGACCAGGGACGAGTTCGGGGTGGTGGCTGCCTCCCTGGCCGAGGACGGCACGGATGAGTCGGAGGGCGATGAGAGCGAGAACGACTCCGATGAGGGCGGCTCGGACGAGGAGTCCGAGGAAGAGGGCGAGGGGAACGGCAACGGCAACGGCAACGGCAACGGCAACGGCAACGGCAACGGCGGCGGCAACGGCAACGGCGGCGGCAACGGCAACGGCGACGGCAACGGCAACGAGGATCAGGACGTCCCCGGGCTCAGCTCCGAGGAGGGTGGCTCCGACTTCTACTGGTGGGACACACACGGCAACAGGGGAGAGTGGGTGGCCAGCATCGACTTCACCAACGACACCGACCGCCATCAGTACCTCCAGTTGGAGGTGACCCGAACCCGGGCCGACGGGTCGACCAGCACCGACACAGTTCACAGCCACTTCGTGCCGGCGGGTGGGTCATCCCGCTATCAGGCCTGGAGCAACGGCTACCGCACCAATGGCTCGGGCAGCAGGACCTCGGGGGACAGCGTCGTGAGCGTGGAGGTGACCGTGACGGAGGTCACCACCTCGGACGAGAGCTGGCAGCCATACTCGTTCGCCACAGATGGTCCCAGCACGGTGGTAGACGCACCCCGGCCCTGAACCGGCCTCGCTAGCCGGTCACATATGACTGCAGCCGGGGAGCGATCAACGACACCAGGTCCTCCACCGAGGTCTCCCGGAGCACCTCGAAGCCGACCACGTAGCGCAGCACCGCCACACCCACCATGTGCGAGGCCACCAGGCTCATGCGGAGGCGGGGATCGGGAACGTCCAGGGTGGGGGCGATCCGCTCCACCAGGACCGATTCGAAGAACTCCTGGAGGGATCGGGCTGCCTGCTCCGTGACGAAGGCTCCCCGCAGCATGGCCAGCAGGGCATCCCGGCTGTCGGGCGTCTCCCAGACCGAGAAGAAGAGACGTGCCACCCGCTCGCCCACCTCGTCGGCTCCTCCCGCCAGGATGGTTTCGGCTGCCTGCACCGGCCGAAGGGGCAGCCGGATGGCGGCCGCGAACAGGTCGTCCTTCGCTCCGAAGTAGTGATGGACCAGGGCCGGGTCCACCCCGGCAGCGGCGGCGATCCCCCGGATGGTGGCACCGTGGTATCCGGTCTCGGCGAAGGCGATCCGGGCGGCCTCCAGTATCGCCCCTCGCGTGTCGGTGCCGCCCGGACGGCGCCCTGTCCGCGCCATCAGCTCTCCCGGCGACGGGCAGCGAGGACCACGAACGCCTCCTCGAGGGAGGCGGGGCGTCGCTCCAGCCGCAGGGGCCGCCCCGACAGGATCTCTCCCACGCGATGAGCGTCCGCGCCCGGAAGACGGAGGCGGTGACCCGCCGGGAGCACCGGGATCCCCTGGGACTCCAGCAGGTCCATCGCCTCCCGGGGATCAGGCGTCTCCACCTCCACTGTCGACGTTTCTCCCACGATCTCCGTCACCGTACCTGCCGCGACTTCCCGTCCCGAGGCCAGCACCACCAGACGGTCGCATTGCTCCGCCTCATCCATGTAGTGGGTGGTGACCACGACGGCGGCACCCTCCTCGGCAGCCAGATGGATATCGTCCCACAGCTCCGCCCGCGAGAGGGGTCCCACCCCGGACGTGGGCTCGTCCAGGACCAGCAGGTCCGGCGTGTGGGCCAGGGCGGTGACGAAGCCCACCCGCTTGCGTATCCCCAGGGGGAGCCGACCCACCACTACATCCATGACCGACTCGAGATCCCCGGGGGCGGGTGGTCGAACCCCGAACACGCCGGCCGCGAATGCCAGGTTCTCTCCCACCGTCAGGTCGTCGTAGAGACCCGATCCCTGCGGCATGTAGCCCATCCGGCGGCGGGCAGCACGATCGGGTGATCCACCGAAGAGGGCCACTCTTCCCCGGGTGGGGACGAGGAGCCCCAGCAGCATCCGGATGAGGGTGGTCTTGCCGGCGCCGTTCGCGCCGAGCAGGCCCACGATCTCCCCGGGGTGCACCTCGAAGGTCACCCCGTCCACCGCCAGCAGATCCCCGAAGCGGCGCTCCACGGTCTGGGTCGACGCGGAGGGCGTCATCTCTCCGCCCGTCGGGTGAGGGACGCCACCGTGACCACGTCCTCCAGATCGGGCGCCACGGCCGATCCCTCGCCGGCCTCCTCCGGCGTCCACACCCGCCAGTTCCTTCCTCGTCGCCAGAAGTGCCCGTCGGCCGGACGTCGATCGGTGACCGAGATCGTCCCGGGTAGCGACTCGCGGATCGACCTGGCGGTCCCCGAGGCCACCACCTCGCCGCGGTCGAGGACCACCACCTTGTCGGCACTCTCCGCCTCCTCCAGGTAGCTGGTGGTCGAGAGCACTGCAGTTCCCTCCGAGGCGGCCCGCAGGAGGAGACGCCACAGCTCCGCCCGGCTGACAGGGTCGAGCCCGGTGGTGGGCTCATCCAGTACCACCAGCTCGGGACGGGAGAGGACCGCCATAATCACCGCCAGCTTCTGGCGCATGCCGCCCGACAGCCGGCCGGCGAGCCGATCCGCTGCTGCCGAGAGGCCCGCCGTCTCGATCAGCGCCGCCCGCCGACCCGGATCGATGGATCGGTGAGCCCTCTCGACGAAGTCGAGGTTCTCCGCCACGGTGAGCTCGGCCCAGGTGCCGGCGGCCTCCGGCTGATAGCCCAGCCGGTTCCGGGCAGGCCGCCGCACCTCACCGCGGTCGGGACGGATGAGACCCACCAGAACCCGGCACGCACTCGTCTTCCCCGCCCCGTCGGCGCCGATCAGGACCGTGACCTCACCGGGAGCGGACGGGACGTCTACGCCCACCAACGCCGGTTTCCCGGCGAAGCCGAGATCGACCCCGTGAAGCCCGAATGGAGCGCTCATGTCGCCTCGCCGGGCGCCAGGTTGGCCCGGAAGCGAAGAACCGCCAGGCCAAACACGACCACGCCCAGGGCAGCCAGGAGGCCGAGCGGCAGGAGGAGCGCCTCCAGAGGTGCGTCCTTGAGCATGACCCCCCGGGCGAGCTGGTTGAAGTAGGTGAGGGGAAGGAGGTACCCGATCCAGCGCACCCCCGCCGCCATCGATTCGAGCGGGAAGATCAGACCCGAGAGGAGCACCTGGGGTAGAAGTGTCATGATGGCGAGCTGGATCGCCTGACCCTGGTTCTCGGAGACCGTGGAGATGAGCACCCCGATGCCCAGGGTCACGAAGAGGAACAGAAGCGATCCGGCGCCCATGAGCCAGAAGGAGCCCCGGAAGGGGACGTCGAACAGGACTGCCCCCACTCCCAGCACGATCACCAGATCCACTGCCGCCACCACGAAGTAGGGGGCGATCTTGCCCACGAAGACGTCCCGGGCCCCCAACGGCATCACCGCCAGCTGCTCCAGGGTCCCGGCCTGTCTCTCCCGCACCACTCCCAGGCTGGTGATGAGCGAGCCTATGAAGATGAGGATCAGGCCCGCCAGCCCCGGGACCAGCACGGCGGAGGTCTCCAGGCCCTGATTGAACAGGACCTCGACGGTCATCGGCGCGCCCTGGCCGATGGCAGCCGTCAGCCCCTGCACCGCGGCCCGGGCGGTGAACAGCTCCGAGCCGTCCACGTAGGCGGTGGCCTCTGCCTCCTGGGTGACGATGGCGACGTCCGCCTGGTTGTAACGGAGCGCCTCGGTGGGCGCCCGGGTCACCTCCACCGCCTCGAAGGGCTCCGGCAGCATCCCGGCCACGCGGTCGGCCTGCGGGCCGGTGACCGACACCTGAATCGAGCCGACGTCGAAGCTGGCGGCATAGCCGAACACCACCAGGAGCATCACCGGCATCACGATCATCATGGCCAGGGTGCGGTGGTCCCGGCGGACTTCATCGGCAAGGAAGCCTATCTCCGCGCCCGAGCGGCCGGCCCCGCCGCGATCCTCTGCACGCTGACGGTGGATGGCAGACATCGCTACATGTCGGGTCGCGAGCCGATCCTGACCGCGCGCGGCGAGTGCATCGTCGATTGCAAGGGGCGGCACTCCTACGTCACCAGCGCCGGCCCGGCTCCGTCGCTCGGCGCCTATCTCTTGATGGCCTACCTGCCGCCGGAGCACGCCGTGGAAGGCAACCAGCTCCAGGTGGAGTACATGGG
>JBKHJQ010000106.1:0-7410 GCA_046538055.1 Actinomycetota bacterium | reverse complement strand
GGTCTGGGGAATGCCCACCGCTTCGATGGCAACATCCACACCCAGACCGCCGTCCGTCATGGCCATGACCTGTTCGTGCCAGTCGCCCGAGCTGTTGTTGACGGTGTCGGAGGCCCCGAAGGTGCGGGCCAGTTCCAGGCGGTTGTCGTCCAGGTCGATGGCGATGACCCGTGAGGGGCCGTAGAGGCCGACGGTCATGATGGCCGACAGGCCCACCGGGCCTGCCCCCACCACCGCCACCACGTCTCCCGGCTCGACCCCTCCGTTGCGGACGCCGATCTCGAAACCGGTGGGGAGGATGTCGGAGAGCATGATGCCCGCTTCGTCGCCGACTCCATCGGGGAGCTTGTGAAGCGAGTTGTCGGCGAAGGGAACCCGAACGTACTCGGCCTGAGTCCCATCGATGAGATGACCGAAGATCCAGCCCACGCCCGATGCTCCCTCCTCGTCGAGACAGTGCGAAGGCAGGCCCTGGTGGCAATACGAGCAGGAACCGCAGGCCGTGATGCAGGAGATGATGACGCGGTCTCCCGCCTCCAGTCCCTTGACCGCTGATCCGGTCTCTGTGACGGTCCCGACTCCCTCATGACCGAGAATGCGGCCATCGGTCACGGCCGGGACGTCGCCCTTGAGGATGTGGAGATCGGTTCCGCAGATCGTGGTCGTGTCGACCTGGACGATGGCGTCGGTGGGAGACTGGATCTCCGGAGCCGGAACCTCCTCCCATGCCTTGTTGCCGGGTCCGTGGTAGACGAGTGCCTTCATGTATGCCTCCTTGGCGTCACTCTCGAGGCACGACGGCCTTCTCTGCACCGCCGCCCTAGGGACGTGCGATCGCCAGCCCGGGCCTGGCTTTCCGGGTCCCGGGCTCGTACGCCGCCTTCTCCGTTTCCTACCCGCGCCACGGCGTCCGAAACATCCACTCCGGCGGACGCGGCGAGCATCGATCGGTCCCCAGCGGGCGGGACCCGGTCCAGCCGTCCTGTCTGTGTCGGCCCCGATCCCCCGGATAGCATGAGGGCGATGACGTCCCTCGACTCTGATCGGCTTGCCGCCGGGATGGACCACATCCGCTCCTCCCCCTCCGATACGGGAGCTGTGGAGATGATCGTTCGGCGGCCGGCGGTGGATGAGAGAGAGGTCGTCCAGGCGGGCGAGCTCGATACCGAAGCGGGGCTGGTGGGGGACAACTGGCGGACCCGGGGGAGCGGCTCCACCGTCGACGGCTCCGCCGACCCGGTTCGCCAGATCACGGTTATGAACTCTCGCTGCATAGCGCTGGTGGCGGGCGAGGTGGGCCGGTGGCCCCTGGCGGGCGATCAGCTCTATGTCGACTACGACCTGAGCGTCGACAACCTCCCGCCCGGGACCCGCTTGGCGGTCGGCTCGGCCATCATCGAGGTGAGCGAGGCTCCTCACACGGGCTGTTCCAAGTTCTCGGGGCGTTTCGGCATGGACGCCCTCCGGTTCGTCAACTCCCCGGAGGGACGCCGACTCCGTCTCCGGGGCATGAACGCCCGGGTAGTCCGTTCCGGTTCGGTGCGCCGGGGGGACGCCGTGGAGAAGATCTAGCCCGGAATCGGAGCCGCAGGGGGGTCGGTACGCTTCGACCCATGACCCCCTCGTCGATCCGGCCTCCCCGTTCGTGACGGTCGGCTTCCCTATCGACGGGGTGGTGCTGGCAGTCGCCGCCCTGATGGTGGCGGGCGCGTTGCTGGTGGGCGTGTCGGATCGCCTGCGGGTGCCCGCCTCGTTGATCTCCCTGGCGGTCGGGATGGTCGTCGGCTCGGACGGGTTGGGGTGGATCAACGTGGACGACGCCGCTCTGGTGAGGGACCTCAGCATCGTGGCGCTGATCGTCATCCTCTTCGAAGGTGGCCTCACCACCAAGCCCTCGGCCCTCAAGGAAGCCGGTCTCCCCGCGTTGTCGCTCGCCACGGTGGGGGTGGCCGTCACCGCCGGAGTGACGGCACTGGGCGCCCAGCTCGTCTTCCGACCGGGCTGGGAGGCCGCCCTGCTGCTGGGGGCGGTGGTCGCCTCCACCGATGCCGCCGTCGTGTTCGACCTGCTGCGCCGGGCGCCACTTCCCAGGCGACTGGCCGAGATCCTGGAGGTGGAGTCCGGCGCCAACGATCCTTTTGCCATCCTCCTCACCGTGGGACTGGTGGCGTCGATCGAGGGGAGCGTCACAGCCTCCTCTGTCGTGCTCTTCGGTGCCGTCCAGCTGATGGGCGGGGCCGCGGTGGGGGTGGCGGTCGGTGGAGCCGGGGTGCTCCTGTTGCGGACGCGCCTTCGTTCTCAGGCCCTGTACCCGATCCTCGCCACGGGCGTGGCGGGCCTGGCCTACGCCGTGGCGGCCCAGGTGTCCGCCTCCGGGTTCCTGGCGGTGTTCGTGGCCGGGCTTCTCATCGGGGCCAGGGTCCCCCGGCAGCGGAGGGTGATACGCAGCTTCTACGCCAGCCTCGCCACCGGGACCGACATCGCCCTGTTCCTCATGCTGGGCCTGCTGGTGCTCCCCTCCGAGCTCCCTACCGTGATGATCCCGGGGCTGGCACTCACCGCCATCCTCATACTGGTGGCACGCCCGGTGGCGGTGCTCGTGACGGTGTCGCCTTTCGGTCTGTCCTGGCGAGAGCGGACGCTCTTGTCGTGGGCGGGGCTGCGGGGAGCCGTACCCATCGTCCTCGCCACTATCCCCGCCACCGCCGGGGTCCCGGGAGGCGAGACGATCTTCAATCTCGTCTTCTTCGTCGTGGTCGTCTCCACCCTGCTGCAGGGGACCACCGTGGTGGCACTCGCCCAGAAACTGGGGCTCACGGTCGATCGTCCCGCCTGGCAGTCGATCGCCGAGGCAGTCCCCCTGGAGGGAGTGGACGTCGACCTGGTGGAGATCCACGTGACGCCCGACCTGCCGTTGGTCGGTCGGGAGTTGCGCCAGATCCCGCCTCTTCCCTCCATGCTGGTCACGGCCGTCGTCCGGGGAGGCCGAGCCCTCCTGCCCCGGGCCGACACCGTGTTCCAGGCGGGTGACCTGGTGATGATGGCGGTGGATCGGAGCCGCACCGAGGTCCAGGACGTGACCGCCTGGGCCCGGGGCGAGCTTCTCCCGGGGGAGACGGGCGCCGAGAGGCCGGGTGAGGGACGACACCCCCCGCCATGAGGGTGCGGACCCCATCCCGTCGGCCGCGGGCCCCGGGGGGAAGGGCCCGCCACCTAGGAGGTGGGGGCCGGGAAGGGATAAGATTCGCTCCTGATGGCCGCATCCTCGACACAGAGCCGACCGTTCATGGTCCTGGTCGACGATGACCCCTCTGTCCTCTCGGCGGTGACCAGGGACGTGCGGGCTCGCTACGGGGAGAGCTACGACGTCGTGTCCGTTCCCTCCGGCCAGGACGCTTTGGATACGCTCCGGGAGCTGAAGCGGAGAGGGGCCGATGTCGCCCTGATCCTGGCCGACCAGCGCATGCCGGGGATGACGGGCATAGAGCTGTTCGCCCAGGCGGCCGATGTGTACCCCCGCGCTCGCCGGGTGCTCCTCACCGCCTTCTCCGACACATCCGTGGCCATCCAGGGGATCAACGACGTCGGGCTCCACCACTACTTCGTCAAGCCCTGGCATCCCCCCGAGGATCGCCTCTATCCCATCCTGGACGAGCTCCTGGACGACTGGGTCGCCTCCCGCCCTCCCACCGGCGAGGAGGTGGTGCGGGTCCTGGGTCATCGCTGGTCGGAGCTGGGGGTTCAGCTCAAGGACTTCCTGGCCGGCAACCGGATCCCCTACCGCTTCCTCGACCTGGACAGGGAGCAGGAGGCCCTGGAGCTCTTGTCCGCCCTGGATGGAGAGCCGCCCCTGCCGGCTGTGGTGCTCACCGACGGGAGGGTGCTGGGTCGCCCCTCGGTGCGGGACCTGGCCGAGAAGGTGGGTCTCAAGGTGGCCGCAACCGACGTGAGGGTGCATGACCTCGTGATCATCGGAGCGGGCCCGGCCGGCCTGGCGGCGGCGGTGTACGGGTCATCCGAGGGTCTCGACACGGTGATGGTGGAGCGATGGACGGTGGGAGGACAGGCAGGCACGAGCAGCCGGATCGAGAACTACCTGGGGTTTCCTGCCGGGATCAGCGGATCCGACCTGACCCGCAAGGCCCTGGATCAGGCCCTCAAGTTCGACACCGAGGTGCTCACCGCCGCCGAGGCCGTCGCCATCCGCCTGGAGGAGCCGATCCGGGCCGTTTGCCTGGCGGACGGGACCGAGCTGCGGACCCGGGCCATCCTGGTGGCCACCGGGATGACCGTGAAGACCATCGACGCCCCCGGATTCGACCGGCTGCGAGGAGCCGGCATCTACTACGGGACCGCACCTTCGGAGGTGGCTGGCTTCAAGAAGGAGCGGGTCTTCGTGGTGGGGGGCGCCAACTCTGCCGGCCAGGCGGCGCTCAAGCTCGCCCAGCACGCCGAGCAGGTGACGATGGTGGTCCGGGCGGAGCGGCTCTCCGCCAAGATGTCGGCCTACCTGGTCGACCAGATCGACGCCACGCCCAACATCGACGTGCTCACCTCCGCGGAGATCGTCGCGGCCGAAGGGGAGGACCACCTCACCGGCGTGGTGGTCGAGGACCGCACCCGGGGTGAGACCACCACCTATCCCGCCTCCGGATTGTTCGTCCTCATCGGGGCCGTACCCCACACCGACTTCCTGCGGGGAGTGGTCCAGCTCAACCCGGCCGGGTTCGTCCTGACCGGGCCCGATCTCCTCACCGACGGGAAGCCTCCGGTGGGATGGCCCCTGAAACGGCTCCCGTTCATGCTGGAGACCAGCGTCCCGGGTATCTTCGCCGCGGGCGACGTCCGGCACGGGTCGATCCGGCGGGTGGCGGCCGCGGTCGGGTCGGGCGCCGCCAGCCTCACGTTCATCCACGAATACCTGTCCACGGTGTGAGCGAGACAGTCGACCTGCTGCGGACGGTCGATCCCTTCTCCCAGCTCGACGACGACGACCTGGCGGCGGTGGTGGAACGGGGCGAGATCGTGGAGCTTCCCGCCGGACAGCCCCTCTTCGCCCAGGGCGACGAGGGTGACCGGGCGTACGTGGTTCTCGATGGCCAGTTGGAGGTCACCGCCTCGGGTACGCTGCAGGCGCTGGTGCTCAACATCCTGGGGAGGGGCGACCTGGTGGGCGAGACATCGTTGCTGGGGGGCGGCCGCCGCAACGCCACCGTCACCGCCCGGGAGGACTCCCGGCTTCTGGCGGTAGGTCCCGACGACCTGCGGGCGGCGGTGGGCCAGGGGGCGGGTTCTCTCATGCGCACGCTTCTCGATCGCTGGGAGGACACCCGCAATCAGGTGGTTCGGGGCGAGCGGATGGCCCAGCTCGGGACCCTGGCGGCGGGCATCGCCCACGAGCTCAACAACCCCGCCGCCGCGGTCCGGCGCAGCTCCGAGGTGCTGGAAGACTCGATCGAACGGATCGCGGAGGCGGTGGTGGGTGTCCTGGGGTCGACCCTGGACGCCGGCACCGCCCGCACGGTGGCAGAGCTCCTGGAGGCCGGCGAGGATGGCCGCCGGGCGGCAGCGCCCGCCGACCCGCTGGCGCGCACCGACGCCGAGCATCGAGTCCGGGGTGTTCTGGAGGACCATGGGGTCCCCGAGGCGTGGCGGCTGGCCTACGACGCGGTGGACGCCGGGGTGGACGAGGAGTCCGTCGCCCGGGTGGCCGAGGCCCTGGGACCGGACCTGGTTGGTCCCCTCCTGGAGCTGGCCGCCGCGGCGGCCGAGGCCCGGCGGCTGACCGAGGAGATCGCCTGGGCCTCGGGGCACATGTCCCAGGTGGCCGGGGACCTGGGTTCCTACAGCCGCCTGGGGGAGGCGCCGGTCCAGGAGGTGGATGTGACTGACGGCCTGGAGCGTGCCGTCTCCCTTCTCTCCCACCGTCTCGACGATGTTGAGGTGGTTAGGGACTTCGACCCTGACCTGGCTCCCATCACCGCTTCCGGCTCGGAGCTGAACCAGGTCTGGACCAACCTGATCGCCAACGCCGCCGATGCCGCCGGGCCGGGGGGGACCGTAACCCTCCGCGCCCGCCCGGAAGGGGAGGGGGTGGTCGTGGAAGTGGAGGACGACGGGGACGGGATCCCGTCCCAGGACATACCCCGCATCTTCGACGCCTTCTTCACCACCAAACCCCCCGGGTCGGGAACCGGCCTCGGCCTCTCCATCTCCCACAAGATCGTCGTTCTCGACCATCGGGGAGACATCAGCGTCGAGTCGCGGCCGGGACAGACGGTCTTTCGGGTATTCCTCCCTTCCGGGGGACAGCCCGGCGATATGGGCGGCTAATCTCTCCCCTGATCGGCAAGCGGGGCAGGCAGTGGTCCAATCCATCTTCGAGCGCTACGGGGGGTTCTCCTTCGTCAGCCGGGTCGTGTCCGACTTCTACCGCCGCGTCATCGACTCGCCGGTCCTGGCCGACTACTTCGACGGGATCGACATGCGGACTCTCATCGACCACCAGACGAAGTTCATCGCCACCCTGATGGGAGGGCCGGCCAGCTTCACCGACGAGCACATCGCTCGCGTGCATGCCCATCTGGGGATAACCGACCAGGCCTTCGGGGAGATGACCACCCTCTTGAGGGAGACCCTGGAGGACTTCGACTTCGACCAGACCGACATCTCCCACGTCCACGGCGAGATCATGGCCCGGCGTCCCTACGTGGTGGCGGACAGCTCGGCCCGCCCGGCATGACCCTGGACGATGGCCTGCTCCGCCAGGTCGTCCAGTCGCTGTCGGAGGCGGTGGCGGTGGCGGACACCGAGACCTGGGAGGTGAAGTTCGAGAACGCCCTCTTCTTCTCCTGGTTCGAGTGCACCGACGAGGGCATCTCACTGGACCAGAGGGTCCCGGGCTTCAAGGCCGACCGGGCGGCCACCAGGCTGGAGGAGAACCGGCCCTACGGGTTCGACACCGAGGTGGAGGTGCGGGGCAGGGAGATGCCCGTCCGGGTGGAGGTGCAGCGTCTGGGCGACGATCCCACGCTCGCCCTGGTGGAGTGCACGGACGCCTCCAAGGTTCACGAGGTCCAGTACATGCTGGACTCCTATTCCACGCTGGCGGAGCGCAACGCCCGGGAGCTACAGAAGGAGCGCGATCGAGTGGAGAAGCTCCTGCTGAACATCATGCCCCGAGCCGTGTTCGAGGAGCTCAAGGACTACGGAACCGCCACCCCGCAGCGCTTCGAGGACGCCACCATCCTCCTGCTGGACTTCGTCGGGTTCACCGACATGGCCGTGGCCAGCGACCCATCGGCCATCATCTCCGAGCTGAACGACATCTTCTCGTCGTTCGACCGGATCGCCGAGACCTTCGGGTGCGAGCGCATCAAGACCATCGGCGACGCCTACATGGCCGTCTCC
>JBKHJQ010000105.1:0-7446 GCA_046538055.1 Actinomycetota bacterium | reverse complement strand
GTCGTCCACAGCCTGAGACTAAGGCATCTCGAGGTTTGTGCTGGCTGGGCCCGCGACTCTGATCGTGGAAGTCAGGTGGCCATGGCTCGGCCGTCCGTTCCCTAGGATCGCGACATGGCCACGATTGCCTCGTTCCTCAGCCAGCTCGCCCGCCGTACCCGCCCCGACCGGGCGGCAGGCTGGGACCCGGTGGGCCTGCAGTTGGGCGACCCCGCCCGTGACGTGGAGCGGGTGGCCGTCTGTCATGAGGTCACCGAGGGGGCGGTGGACAGGATCCTGGATGCCCGTCCCCAGCTGGTGGTCACCTATCACCCGTTGCTGTTCCGCCCCACCCGGAGTCTGGTGGCGGGGAGATCCCCGGCCGGTCGCGCCTTCCGCCTGTTGGAGGCCGGCATCGGTTTGGCCGTGACCCACACCGACTTCGACGGAGCTCCCGGCGGCACGGCCGACGCCCTGGCCGACGAGCTGGGACTGGAGGACATATCGCCATTCGGGCCGCTGGAGGCCTCCGAGCAGGCGAAGATCGTCACGTTCGCTCCCGAGGGTGCGGTCGATGGCCTGGTGGAGGCGATGTCCCGGGCCGGGGCGGGCCGCATAGGCAACTACGAGGCATGCAGCTTCCGGACGTTGGGAACGGGGTCGTTCGCGGCGGGGGAGGGAGCCGACCCGGTGGTGGGACGGGCCGGGGAGATGAACCTGGAGCAGGAGATGCGGGTTGAGGTGCTGGCTCCCACCGCTCGCCGGGAGGCGGTCATCGCGGCCCTGGTCGGCGCCCATCCCTACGAGGAGCCGGCCTTCGACGTGTACGAGGTCCACTCCAACCACGGGCTGATCGGGCGCGCGGGATCCTGGAGGGGGACGCTGGCGGACCTGGTGACGCGGGTGGAGGCGAGGCTCGATCCGGCCGGCCTGCGCGTGGCCGGCGACCTGGCCGGCTCTCCGGGGCGAGTGGCGGTCGTTCCCGGCTCGGGAAGCTCCTTCCTGACGGCAGCCCGACAGGCCGGGGCGGAGGCGCTCGTCACCGGCGACGTGGACCATCACCGTGCGTCCGCCGCACTGGACGGGGGCGTGGCGATCGTGGATCCGGGACATGCCGCCACCGAGCTGGCGGGGATGCGCCGGCTGGTCGACATCGTCGCCGCCATGGGGGTGGAGGTCGACCCCCTGATCGGGGACGGCGACGGTCCCTGGACCCGCCGCGGCTAGAGCCAACTACCCTGGAGCGGGCATGGAGATTCCCGCCCTCGCCGATCTCTTGGACGTCCAGGCCCTCGATTTGGAGATCGACCGGCTCCTCCATCGGCGTTCCTCCCTACCCGAGCTGGAGCGCTACCGCCTCACCCAGGAGCAGATCGACGACCTGGAGGCGCGTATCGAGGCCCTGAATGAGGACCTGCGCCGCCTGGAGCTGGATACCGACAAGGCGGAAGGGGAGCTGGAGATGCTGGAGAGCAAGCTCCAGGAGCAGGAGACGCGTCTCTTCGCGGGAGGGATGTCGGCCCGGGAGACGGAGCACATGCGGATGGAGGTGCAGTCGCTGCGCGGGCAGCAGGGCGCCTCGGAGGAGCGGGTGCTGGGGCTGCTGGACAGGCTCGATCCGGCCCGGGACGATCTGAACCGGCTGCAGGCCCAGCGGGATGCCCTCGTCGCCGAGAGGAAGAAGCTGGAGGACACCATCACCACGGAGTGGCGGAGGATCGACAGCGAGATCGCCCGCAAGGAGGAGCGCAAGCGGGAGGCGCTGGCCCCCGTGCCGGCGGACCTGGTGGAGATGTACGAGACGCTGCGGGACAGCAAGGAGGGGGTGGCCGTGGGGCGGCTGGAGAACGACACCTGTGGGGGATGCCATATCCGCCTGTCCCCGGCCGAGGTGGCGGAGGTGAAGAAGGGCGATCCTCCCCGCTGTGTCCACTGCCGGCGGATCCTGGTTCCCTGAGCCGCGTGCTCGCCTGGCATCTCGCCGCCATCACCTTTCTGTTCCGATGGATCTTCCGCGACCCGAAGGTGGATATGCGCTTTCTGGCAGCGGGCGCCGTCCTGGCCGACGTGGTGGATCTGACCGCTGCCACCATCATCGGAAGCGCCCACGGCGAGCTGTGGGGACACAGTCTGGCTCTGCCCACCATGGCGGGTACGGTCGTCCTCCTGAGCACCCGCCGGGGGAGGCGGCGGCGGGCCTGGATGGCCCTGGTGGTGGCGTGGATGCTCCACCTGCTCATAGACCGGATGTGGCTCGATGCCGGCACCTTCCTCTGGCCCGTGCTCGGCTGGGACGTGGTGGGTGAGACCGGCGCCTCCTTCTGGTCTGGAGCCTGGGAGAGGGCGCTCTCGGATCCGTGGCGCTGGATCCTGGAGGCAGTGGGGATCGGGTACCTGGTGTGGCTCTCGCTGTGGGCCGGTCTCCGTCGTCCTCAGGCTCGTGCCCGGCTGGTGGCGACCGGACGCCTGGGTGAGGGAGCCAGAGGGGATGTGACGTGTTGAGATCCCGGTGCGGGCTGGCGGTGGGAGTGCTGGTCGTGATGGCTCTGGCCGCCTGCCAGGGCGAGGAAGTGCCTGCCGAGACCACGGTCCCCGCCGACCTGGCACCGGAGGAGGTCGTGAACCAGCTGCTGGAGGCCGTGCTGGCGGGGCGCTTCGAGGAGACATCGGCTCTCACCGACCAGCGGCAGGCAGGATTGCTGGCGCTGGCAGAGGGGGCGGATGTCAACGAGGTGGTGCAGGCTCTGGACGAGGACCCGGGTGGGGTCGCAGCCAACTTCTGGTCGGGGTTCGCCCAGACCCTGGACCCTTCCTTCACCCTGGAAGAGGCCTCCCTGGAGGCCGGCGACACGGTCCGCCGGGACGGCGAGAGCTTCGTGGCCGTGGGCGTGGCCGGCCCGGAGGGGGAGGAGCGGGTGTTCTACCTCCGTCGGGACGGAACCTGGCGAGTGGATCTGATGGCCACCTTCGCGCCGGTGGTGGCTGAACGGCTCACTCCCCGGGTGGAGTCGCTCCTCACGTCCGCCAACCCCGATGCCTCCCGGGTGGTGGGCATGCTGCGCCGGAGCATCCCCTCCCTCCGGCTCGCCGCCGACGATCAGGGCCTGGAGGCAAGTGTGCACCAATCCCTCCTCGCCCTGATCGAGCGCATCACGCGGGCGGGATGAGGGGGGCGGCGGGCGGCTACCGCAGGGCGGGGAGGACGTGCTGGCCCAGAGTCCGGATGAGCTGCTCCTGGTCCAGGGCCGCCATCTGGAAGGTCACGATGTCGGCATTCAGCTCGGAGATCAGGGGCCGGTAGGTGTCCACCACCTGCTGAGGATCGGAGACCCGGGAGTATCGCTCCAGCACCTCCTCCCGGGGGAGCTGGTCTGCCCTCTCCCGCAGCGTCTGAGGGTCCACCGCCTCCAGTCGGCCGGGAGCCCGCAATCCCCGCCAGGAGGTGAGAGCCTCCCATGCCTCGTTGTCGGTGGTGGCCCAGATCGACCAGCGGGTGGCCAGGACGGTGGGAGTGGGGGCACCCGCTTCCCGGGCGGCTTCCCCCAGCGGCTCCACCACCCGGTCGAGGGTGTCCTGGGGGACCTTGACGGAGGTGATGACCCCGTCGGCTCTCTCTCCGGCCAGGGTGGCCGACTTGGGGCCGCCTGCCGCCAGATAGATCGGCAGATGCTCCTGGAAGGGAGGGGAGTAGAGCCGGGCCCGGTCGGTGCGGTAGTAGTCGCCTTCGAAGGTGAGCTTCTCCCCGTCCAGGAGGCCGCGCATGATCTCCAGCGCTTCGGACATGCGGGCATTGCGCTCCTTGTAGGCGGGGAAGTCGTATCCCAGCGGGCCCTCGTTGATGTTCTCACCCGTGCCCACGCCCAGCCGGAAGCGACCTCCCGACAGCCGGTCCAGTGTGGCCGCCGCCTGAGCCACCACGGCCGGATGGAAGCGGAAGAGGGGAGTGGTCACCCCGGTGGTGAACTCGATGCGCTCGGTGGCCTGCGCCATGGCGGCGATGGTGGAGAAGGCGAAGCCCGAGGCGGAGTGATCGTCGACCCAGGGGTGGAAGTGCTCCGAGACGACCAGCATGTCGAAGCCGGCTTCCTCGGCCAGCACGGCGTGACGCACCAGTTCCTCGGGCTGGAACTGCTCATGGCCGCAGAAGTAGGCGAATCTCGTCAAGTCAACCTCCGATCAGTTACGGACCGACTCTAGGGACTCGCAGGAGCACTCCGGCATGCCGTAGTCTGCCAGGGTGCTTCCCCTCAAGGACGAGAATCCGACGCGCCGCAAACCGTTCGTGACGGTGGTGCTCATCGGCGTATGTCTGTGGCTCTTCTTCGCATGGCAGCCGATAGGCGGAGGATCGGGCGTGGACGTCCAGACTCCGGAGGGGACACTCCGCTTCGCCGACGAGTCCCTCCCCTTCACCCTCCAGTATGCAGCCATACCCTGCGAGATCACCCGCGGTCGGCCCCTGACCGTGGCCGAGCTGGAGGCTACCTTCGGCGGGCCCGTGCCCCAGGCCGAGGCCTGCGGGGTGGGCCAGGGGGCCAGCCCCCCGGTCTTCCCCCAGAAGTCGGTGTGGCTGGCGCTGCTCACCTCCATGTTCCTCCACGGCGGCCTCGCCCACCTGGGAGGGAACCTCCTCTTCCTGTGGATCTTCGGCAACAACATCGAGGACCACCTGGGACACGTCCGCTACCTGGTCTTCTACCTGATCGGCGGGGTGGTGGCCTCCGCCGCCCATATCGGCCTCAACCTCGACTCCACGATCCCGGTGGTGGGAGCGTCCGGCGCCATCGCGGCGGTGATGGGGGCATACCTCGTCTGGTTCCCGGATGCTCCCGTGCGCACCGTCGTGTTCTTCTTCTTCATCACGCTGGTGGACATCCGGGCCCGGTGGCTCCTCCTCTTCTGGTTCGCATCCCAGTTCTTCACCGCTCCCTCCTCCGGGGTGGCATGGGCGGCCCATGTGGGCGGCTTCGTCTTCGGGGTGGTCGTCGGACTGGCGATCAAGGCCAACAGCAGCTTCCGGCGGATGGCCTGGACCCGGGACTACCGGACCGTCCGGGGGTGGGACCGCACCGGTGGGATCGGGTACGGCCCCTACCAGCAGCGGCGCTTTCGAGGTCGGTGACGGTCCGGGAGGCGCTTCACCACAGGGGCCAGGGGAGGGGTGGTCGGTCCTCGGGAGGTGGAGGATGGACCGGATGGGAGGCCAGCTCCTCCACCCGGCGGACGGCCATCTCCACCTCGTCGGGATCGAGCAGGTCCCGCACGGCCGAGCGGACGGCCGCGCCGTCGAGCCCCCGGCGGAGCGGTCCCGGTATCTCCCGTCCCGCGAACGACCAGAGGACGGTGCGCAGCTTCTCGTGGGCATGGAACGTGAGGCCGTTGTCGATGGCCCAGATGCGTTCGTCCCCCGGTTCCCGCAGCAGGTGGCCGATCTTGCGATCGGCGTTGTTCACCACCACATCGAGGACGGCGATCGGCCACAGAACCGGGTCGGCAGACGTGATGGCAGGACGGGGGTCCCACTCCAGGTCCTCGTCCAGGAACCGCTGGGCGGAGCCGGGGCCATAGGGGCCCTCCGCCAGGAAGGTCTCGGGCACCACCCCCAGCCCGAGCGCCTCCGAGACGCGGTAGCAGGCCACCTCCCGGCGGGCCAGGGAGCCGTGGGGGAAGTCCCACAGGGGCCGCTCCCCCTGCTCGGGCTTGTAGACCCAGGGGTTGCCTCCGGGATCCCGGGCCAGGAGGGTGGCGTTGGACGCGCCCGCCAGCAGCCCGTCCACGGAGATGAGCCGCATGGGAGAGGCGGTCGGCACGTCCACGTTGGGAGGCTACCGGAGGAGAGAGGCCGCCCGGCCAGGCACCCCGGCGGCATCGGTAGGATCGCCGGATGTCCAACCTGGTCGGAACGTGGGAGCTGGTGGAGTGGACGGCGACGGTGGGAGGGCGTGAGAGCCGCCCCTTCGGCGGCAACGTGGTGGGACGGCTCACCTACACGCCGGACGGATACATGTGGGCCGCACTGATGCGGCGCGACCGTCCGTCCCTCACGGCCGGGTCGATGGCGGGTGCCACCGCCACGGAGAGGGCGGCGGCGGCCGCCGGCTACCTGAACTATGGCGGCACCTTCACCTCCAACGATGACCAGGTCGTGCATCATGTCGAGGTATCGCTCTTCCCCAACTGGGTGGGCCTCGATCAGGTCCGCAAGATCAGCTGGATCGGTGAGGAGCTGGAGCTGTCCACCGGCCCGGAGACGAGCCGGTCGGGCGAGACGGTGGTGAACCGGCTGCGGTGGCGTCGACTCCTCTGAGGCCCTGGACTCGCTCGGAGGCCTCTACTCGGCGTGGTGGCCGTTGGAGGCCGGGCAGCGATGGCCTCCCGGATCCTCGGGGAGGTGGCAGAAGGGGCATATGGGCCGTCCCGCCGCCACCACATCGAGCGCCACCTCGGCCATGGCCTGGATCTGCTCCGGTGCCACCAGGAAGCGGATGGTCGTCTCGGTGTCCTCGGAGGAGGTGACAGAGACCGCGATCATCTCCGATTCCAGGACCGCCAGCTCGATCTCGCCCACCGCGAACAGCTCCTCGCCGGGCTCCGACAGGACAAGCTCCTCCTTGAGGTTGGCCACGGCCTCCACATCGGGGGTGATATCGGCCGCGTTCAACAGGGTCAGGCACTGGGAGCCGAGCGCGGAGACCTGCTGCTTCTCGGCGTGGAGCCAAACGGTCTCGCCCCCGGCGGTGATCTGGAGGTAGAAGTGGCGGCTTCCCGGCTCGCCCAGGGCACCGGCCACGAAATGCTCGGCCGGTCCCAGGTCCCTCATCGCCACGATCCCTTCGCTCCTGTCGTGTTGACGGCCACCACCGTGGGAATGCCCCGACGGGGTGCATCGACGACGGTAACGGAAGCGGGTGATACGACGATGCGCTGGAACAGGTCGAGAGGCTGTCCCAGGTAGTGGCTGACCACGGCCTTGATCACGTCCGAGTGGCTGACGAGGGCGATGGTGCGGTTCCCGTGGCGTGCCGCCAACCGCTCACATGCGGCCACGGCCCGCCGCTGGGCGGCCGCCAGGGACTCACCCTCGGGGAAGGTCACCCGGGAGGGTGTGACCTGGACGGTCCACCAGGACTTGAGACGAGACAGCGACTTGAGTGTCCGCCCCGACCAGCGCCCGTAGTCCACCTCCAGCAGGTCCTCCTCGGCCAGGGGCTCCAGTTGGTGAGGGGCGGCCACGATCTCGGCCGTCTCCCAGGTGCGCTCGATCGGCGAGGCATAGACCGCCGCCAGCTTGAGGTCGGAGAGGTGCGCGGCGGTGTGCGAGGCGATCTCCCGCCCCCTCTCATCCAGGGACACCCCGGGGAGACGTCCGGTGAGCCGGGTCCCGGTCTCGGGGGTGGGGGCGTGGCGAATGAGGAGCAGCCTGGCCATTTCCGCGTCCCTTACCGCTGCGCCTGGACAAGGTCGGGC
>JBKHJQ010000104.1:0-7466 GCA_046538055.1 Actinomycetota bacterium | reverse complement strand
GCCGTGGGTCGCCTGAACGAGGAACGGGACACGGTCATCGTGTCATCCGTCGCCCGGGCCTGTGCAGAGGCGGGATGTGCCCTGGTGGGGGGAGAGACGGCCGAGCATCCGGGGGTGATGGCAGACGACGCGGTGGACCTGGCGGGAGCTGCTGTGGGTGTGGTGGAGGAAGGCGAGGAGCTGGGACCCCGTCGGGTGGAGGCCGGTGACCTGGTGGTGGGCCTGAGAAGCCCCAATCTCCGCTCCAACGGCTTCTCGCTGGTGCGCGAGGTGTTCGCCGACGGTGACCTGTCCGATCTCTTCCCGGAGGAAGGCACCTCGGTGGGAGAAGTGCTGATGCGCCCCTCCGTGGTCTATTCCCCCACCGTGCTGGCGGCCGCCGCGACCGGCGGAGTGCGCTCCGCCGCCCACATCACCGGAGGCGGACTCACGGAGAATCTGGAGCGCAGCGTCCCTGCCGGTCTGCAAGCGGTGGTGGACCACTGGTCGTGGGAGTGGCCCAACGTGTTCACCCAGGTTCAGCGGCGAGGGGGGATCTCGGTGGAGGAGATGCGTTCCACGTTCAACCTGGGCATCGGCTTCTGTCTCATCGTGGACCCCGACCACCTGGACCCTGTCCTGGAGGCGGTATCCGTCCACGATCCGACGACGATCGGCCGGATCCAACCGGCCTGATCCCGTTTTCGCGCATCGATTGCGGGGCTATAGCCCGCAATCGATGCGCGAAAGCGGGTTTGGTCTCAGCCCACTACGAAGAAGCGCCAGATCAGCAGCACGGCCAGCACGTACATGACCGGATGCACGTCCCGGGGCCTGCCACTCACGGCGGTGATGAGGGTGTGGGCGACGATGGCGAGCCCGATCCCGTCGGTGATGGAGTAGGTGTAGGGCATTCCCACGATGGCCAGGAAGGAGGGGATGGACACCCGGTAGTCGCCCCAGTCGATCTTGGTGACCGACGTGGCCATCATGGCCCCGATGACGATGAGGACCGGGGCGGTGGCCACCTCCGGGATGGCCCCGGCGATGGGTGCGAAGAACATGGCGAGGATGAACAGACCCGCCACGATCACGGAGGTGAGCCCGGTCTTGGCTCCCTCCTCCACCCCTGCGGCGGACTCGATGTAGGTGGTGGTAGAGGAGGTACCCAGGGCCGCTCCCACGGTGGTCGCCAGACCGTCGGCCGTGAAGGCCGCCCGGGGCGCCTCGATGTTGCCCTTCTCGTCCATCAGCCCCGCTTTGTCGGTCAGCCCGATCAGGGTCCCGGCCGTGTCGAAGAAGTCGACCAGCAGGAATGTGAGGACGACCGCGATCACACCGGCCTCCAGGGCGGCGCCGATGTCCATCGCCCCGATGAGGTCCCCCGGCCACACGAAGCCGAAGATCCCTCCCTCGAATCCACCGAAGGCCTCGCCTCCCGTGTACACCGGCGCGCCGGTGGCGATGGCCAGCAGGGTGATGCCCAGGATGGAGATGAGGAGGGCACCCTTCACCTTCATGGCCAGCAGCACGCCCGCCGCGATCACACCCAGCATCGCCAGCCACAGCCCCGGTGACGTCCAGTCTCCCCGGGTGACGAGGGTGTCGGGAGAGTCGGCGATCAGGCCCGCCCCCTGGAATCCGATGATGGCGAGGAAGGCGCCGATGCCGGCGGCGATGGCGTGCTTGAGGTGGAGGGGGATCGCTTCCAGGATCCACTGGCGGAGCCCCGTGAGGGAGATGATGGCGAACAGCACACCGGAAACGAACACGGCTCCCAGTGCCGTCTCCCAGGGGTAGCCGAGGGTCCCCACCACGGTGAAGGCGAAGTATGCGTTGAGTCCCATGCCCGGCGCCAGGGCGAAGGGGAGGTTGGCCCACAATCCCATGATCAGCGTGCCCACCGCCGCGGCGGCGCACGTCACGGTCAGCAACTGGGGGAAGACGCCTTCGACGTCGATGGCGTTGGAGAGGATCACCGGGTTGACGAAGATGATGTATGCCATCGTCAGGAACGTGGTCAACCCGGCCCGGACCTCCCCTCCCACGGTGGAGCCGCGGGCTTCTACGTGGAAACGTCGCTCCAGCCAGGTGCCCTCCGGAGCGGAAGTCACCGCCATCCAGATCCTCCTCTCGTACGGATGGGGAGAAACCTAGTGAACGCGGCCCTCAGCCGTCGGCCTGGCCCCCGACCAGCTTCCGGATGGCACCCAGGTGGGCTTCCTTTTCGCCGGCAGGCAGAAACGAGGCATGCACCGAGTTCGCGGCCAGGGAAGCCAGGTCTTCGGGACCCCAGCCGAACGCCTCGGCACAGGAGGCGTAGTTGTCTCCCACGTACCCGCCGAAGTAGGCGGGGTCGTCCGAGTTGAGGGTCACCATCAGGTCCTCGTCCAGCAACCGGGGGAGGGGGTGGTCGTCCAGGCGGTCGACCACGTTCAGGGCGACATTCGACAGCGGGCAGACGGTGAGCGGAATCTGCTCGTGGCGCAGCCGTTCCACCAGGCCCGGATCCTCCACGCAGCGCACGCCATGATCTACCCGCTCGGTACCCAGGATGTCGAGGGCACCCCGGATGTACTCCGGTGGCCCTTCCTCGCCCACATGGGCCACTGCCCGCAATCCCAGGCGCCGGGCAATCTCGTAGGCCTCGGCAAACGGCTCCGGCGGAAAGCCCACTTCACTCGAGTCGAGACCCACGGCCACGACCCCCTCCAGATGGTCCTCGGCGGCGGTGATCGTCCGGACCGCATCCTCGGGAGGAAGGTGCCGCAGGAAGCAGAGGATGAGGCTGGCGGTCATGCCGTGAACACGCCGGGCATCGGCCATCGCGTCACGAAAGGCCGGCATGAACACCTCGAACCCCACGCCGCGATGGGTGTGGGCCTGGGGGTCGAAGAAGATCTCCGCGTGCACCACGCCGTCGGCCGCCGCCCGCCCCAGATAGGCCGCCATCAGCTCGGTGAAGTCGTCGCGGGTCTGGAGGACGCCTCCCCCCTGGTAGTAGATATCGAGAAAAGACTGGAGGTCGGTGAAGCGGTACGCCTTCCTCACCGACTCCACGTCCGGGTAGGGCAGTTCCAGGCCGTTGCGCCGCGCCATCTCGAACATCATCTCTGGCTCCAGGGTGCCCTCGATGTGCAGATGCAGCTCCGCTTTGGGAAGGGAACGGGCCAGTTGGGAGAGATTCATCTGACGGCCTCCTCCAGTGCTATGTCCTGGGGCCGGACCGGGACCCTGTCCAGCCGCCTGCCGGTCGCCTGCCGGATGGCGGCCACCACCGCCGGGGTGGAAGAGATGGTGGGGGGCTCGCCCACTCCCTTGGCGCCGAACGGCCCCCAGGACCCGTCCTGCTCGATCAGTATGGCCTCCACCTCCGGTGCATCGAGGATGGTGGGGAGCAGGTAGTCGGTGAAGGTGGCGTTGCGGATCAAGCCATCATCCATCACCAGTTCCTCCATCACCGCCAGGCCCACTCCTTGCATGATTCCCCCTTCGATCTGGCCCCGGACCGACTCGGGGTTCAAGGCCCGGCCCACGTCCTGGGCGGTGTCCACCCTCGCCACGCGCACCAGCCCCAGCTCGGGATCCACGTCCACAGTTGCCCGATGCCCGGCTACCGCGAAGTCGGCGTGGAGGGTTCCCTGACCGTTGTCGTCGGGAGCCTCGGTGGGCGGATGCCGGAAGGTCACCGTCTCCTCCCATCCCTCCTCCACCAGTTCGTCCATGGGAACGACCAGATCGTCGCCGCTCCACACGCCCCGGTCGTCGAGGTGGTCTCCACCGTGGCTGGACAGGATCCGGTCCCGGAGCCGGGTGGCGGCGGCGTGAGCGGCCCCGCCGGAGAGCTGGGTCTGGCGGGAAGCAGACGTGGACCCCGCCGAGTCGATTCGGGACGTGTCCACGTGCCGCACCTCGGCCCGGGAGACACCCAGCACACTCCGGACGATCTGGGCCATGACGTTGACGAGACCCTGGCCCACCTCGATGGCGGCGGTCTCCACCTCCGCACCATCCTGCCCGAGACGCACCCGGGCCTGGGCGTAGTCGTCGAACCCTTCCGAGAATCCCAGGTTCTTGATGCTGAGGGCGTAGCCCACACCCCGGACGACATGAGTCGGCTCGGTGGTGAGCCCGCTCCCACCCGGCAGCTCGCCCTCGCCCGGCTCGGGCGCGAGCAACGGCATCGCCGCCAGGGAGTCGATCACATCCACCACCGGGAGGGGCGTTTCGATCAGCTGACCGGTGGTGGGGAGCCGGTCACCGGTGGCCAGGGCGTTGCGGCGCCGTAGCTCCAGGGGATCCATTCCCAGCTCCGTCGCCAGACGGTCCATCTGGGACTCGTGAGCGAAGCAGACCTGGACCGCCCCGAAACCCCGCATTGCTCCACAGGGAGGATTGTTGGTCCGGGTGCCCGCCCCGTCCACCGCCACGGACTCACACCGGTAGGGACCCACTGCGAAGTAGCAGGCGTTGGCCAGGACGGCGCCGGTGGTGGAGGCATACGCCCCGCCGTCCAGCAGGACCCTCGCCTCCACCCGGACGAGACGGCCGTCGGGATCGGCCTCGTGGCGGTACCACATGCGGGCGGGATGGCGATGGACGTGCCCCGTGAACGACTCGTCCCGCTGATAGACCATCTTGACCGGGCGGCGGGTGTGGAGCGCCAGCATGCAGAGGTGGATGTGGAGGTTCAGGTCCTCCCGGGCGCCGAAGGCGCCGCCCATCCCCACAGGGTGTGCGCGTACCTGGTCGGCTCGCAGGCCGAGAGAGGCCACCACCTGCTCGTGGTCGACGTGGACGAACTGGCTGGTGGCGTACAGGTCCACTCCGCCTTCCCCGTCCGGTATCGCCAGACCAGCCTCCGTCCCCAGCGGAGCCTGGTCCTGCATGCCCACCTCGTAGTAGCCCTCCACCACCACGGTCCCCCGGGCGTCCTGATCGCCGCGGCGGATCCGGAGGCGCCGGAACACCTCCTCGGCGGCGTCCGCCTCCTCGGGGTCGGTGAGCGGCTCCAACTCCTCGTAGTCGACGATGACGGCCCGGGCCGCACGCCGGGCGGTGTCCTGGTCCTCGGCCGCCACCACGGCCACCGGCTCCCCCCAGTACCGCACCTCGCCTTCCGCCAGCACGGGCTGGTCGGGATGCTCCAGCCCGAACATGCCCCGCCCGGGCACGTCCTCGTGGGTGAGGACGGCGTGGACACCGCCGATGGCCAGGGCAGGGGCGATGTCGATACCCCGGATGCGGGCTCGGGGGTGCGGGCTGCGCACCGTGGCTCCCCACAGCATCCCCTCGGCCTCGAGATCCTGGGCGTAGGCGAACTCGCCAGTCAGCTTGGGAACCCCGTCGGGCCGGACCGTCGACTCCCCGATCCCGCCTCGCACCGGCGTCCGGCGGTCCACCCGGGTGGTCACACTCCACCCCCTTCTCGCGCGACAATCACGTCGTATTCGCTGGGAAAGGCGCGCGAGAACGGCATCACGGTGCCTCCCGGCCGGCCAGGCGCTCGAAGGCGCGGAGAATGGCGCCGTAGCCCGTGCAACGGCAGATGTTGCCTGCCAGGGCCTCTTTGATCTCGTCGGTGGTGGGACGGGGGTTGCGGTCGAAGAGCTCGGCCGCCGCCACGACGAAGCCGGGTGTGCAGAACCCGCACTGCACCGCCCCGGTCTGGTTCATGGCCTCCTGGACGGGATGGAGGCCGGACGTCGACGACACACCCTCCACCGTCGTCACCTCCGAGTCCTCCACGTCCACCGCCATCACCAGGCACGAGCACACCAGCTCCCCGTCCAGCACAACCGAGCACGACCCACATTCTCCCTGCTCGCAGGCGTTCTTGGAGCCGGGGACGCCCAACTCGTCCATGAGCACGTCCAGGAGGCTGGCCGGGTGGGTTACCCGGAACGTGGCGTCGCTGCCGTTGAGACGGAACGAGACGATCACGTCGCTTCCTCCCCCAGGCACCTCTCCAGCAGGCGACGAGCCAGCACTCCGGCCGCGTGGCGGCGGTAGGCCTCGGTGGAACGGTGATCGGTGATCGGTGTGACCTCCTCGGACACAAGGCGGGCGAACTCGGCCAGGGCCGCCTCCGACGGGTCGCTCTCCGCCGAGATCATCTCCTCGGCCCGGCGGGCCCGCATCGGCGTGGGCGCCACCGATCCCAGCGCCACGGTGGTGGCTCCGTCCGGGCGGCGAGTGACGACGCAGCACACGGTGGCGATGACCATGGCGTTGCGGACGCCGATCTTGCCGAAGTGGTGACGCTCGGGAAGCTCCTGGGGGAGGATGACCGCCGCGATCAGCTCGTCGGGCCGGCGGGCCGTCTTCTTCACACCGGTGAAGAAGTCATCCCATCTCACCCGGCGGGTTCCCCCGACGGAGATGAGCTCCACCGCAGCATCCACCGCCGCCAGGAAGGGAAGGCCGTCGCCGGCGGGACTGGCGGTACCCACATTGCCTCCCACGGTCCCGGCGTTGCGGATCTGGGGCGAACCCACGGTGCGGGCGGCCTGGGCGAGGGCGGCGGGGCCCTCCCTTTCGATCCTCCTCCAGGTGACGCCCGCTCCGATCCGGTTCCCGTCCCACTCGGTGAGCTCCTCCACCCGTCGCAGAGCCACCACTCGCTCGGGGCGGCTGTGCCCGAAGTTCACCTCCACCATGAGGTCGGTCCCTCCCGCCAGCGGGGTCATCCCGTCGGCGAGAGCGGCAACAGCCTCGTCCAAGTCCCGGGGGTAGACCGTCTCCATCGGCGCGAATCTAACGCAACATCCACGCTTGCATGCGGTAGGTCATTCGGCCATCTTCCGGGCGAGGCGCGTATGCCGGGCCACCAGAGGGCCCTCGTCCAGCCCCACCACCTGCCCGTCCGCCACCACCCTGCGACCCCCCACCCAGGAATGGGACACGCGACCCGGGGCGCAGAACACCACCGCAGCGACCGGGTCATGGGCCGCTCCCGCATACTCCAGACGCCCCAGGTCGATGGCCACCAGGTCGGCGGCCATTCCCGGACGGATACGGCCGATGTCGTCTCTTCCCAGCAGGGCCGCCCCACCCACCGTGGCCGCCTCCAGGACGCGACGGGCATCCAGCTGAGGTCCGTGGCCCACACCCGGAGCGGATGCCAGGCGCGCCAGGAGCATCGCCTGTCGGGCTTCCGCCAGCAGGTGGGAGGAGTCGTTGGAGGCGGAGCCGTCCACGCCCAGTCCCACCCGAACACCGGCGTCGAGATAGGACCTGAGGGGGGCGATCCCCGACGCCAGGCGCATGTTGGAGGTGGGACAGTGGGCCACACCCGTGCCGGCTTCGGCCATGGAGGCGATCTCGTCTCTGTCGACGTGCACACCGTGGGCATACCAGACGTCGGGACCTCGCCAGCCCAGGTCCGATGCGCACTCCACCGGCCGCACCCCGTAGCTCTGGCGGCAGAACGCCTCCTCGTCGGCAGTCTCCGCCAGGTGGGTGTGCAGGCCCACCCCCATCTCCCG
>JBKHJQ010000103.1:0-7536 GCA_046538055.1 Actinomycetota bacterium | reverse complement strand
GTCCCTGGAGATCTACTTTCCGACCATGGCCCAGCGGATGCGGGTGATGGAGCCGCTCCAGCTCACCAACACCCAGGGTCGCTACGACATCGACGCCAGCCTCTCGGGTGGAGGTGTGACCGGGCAGGTGGATGCTCTTCGCATGGGCATCGCCCGCGGTCTGGTGGAGCTGGATCCGGAGCTGAGAGGCACCCTCAAGCAGGCGGGGCTTCTCACCCGGGACGCCCGGCGGGTGGAGCGCAAGAAGTACGGGCTGCGCAAGGCAAGGCGGGCACCGCAGTACACGAAGCGGTAGAGGCTGTCGGCGTTGGCTGACCTGCGAGCCATCCTCGACGAAGGCCGCTCCATATTCGGCACCGATGGCGTCCGGGGCGAAGCCGGCACCGAGCTGACACCGGAGCTGGTGATGGCGATCGGACGCTCGGCCGGCGCCCTCCTCGATCACGGGCCCGTCCTGGTGGGACGGGACACGCGGCGCTCGGGGACCATGCTGTCGGCTGCGCTGGAGGCCGGCTTCCAGGCGGTGGGAATCGACACCCTGGATGTGGGTGTGCTCCCCTCGGGAGGCATCAGCCTCCTCACCGCCCGATCGTCTGCCCGGATGGGGGCGGTGGTGTCTGCGTCCCACAACCCCGCTCCCGACAACGGCATCAAGCTGCTGGGGGAGAAGGGCACCAAGCTCCCCGACGACATGGAGCGGGCGGTGGAGGACCGCCTGCGTTCCTCCGGATACCGTTCCTCACGGGGGGGTGCCATCGGGATCGGCCTGGAGGACACAGACGCCCTCTACGAGTACGTCCGGTACCTGACCGAGGTGGCCACCTACCGGCTGGGTGGGCTGGAGGTCACCCTGGACTGCGCCCACGGCGCTGCCTTCAAGGCGGCCCCGGAGCTCTTCATCCGCCTCAAGGCCGACGTGGAGGTGCTGGCGGCGGAGCCGAACGGGATGAACATCAACGATGGCTGCGGGGCCACCCATCCCGAGTTCCTGGCCTCGCGTACCCGGGGTCGTGTCGGTCTGGCCTTCGATGGAGACGCCGATCGCCTCATCGCCGTGGACGAGGACGGCCGGCCCGCCAACGGTGATGTGATCATGGCCATAATCGCTCGCCACTGGAAGGAGAACGGGGGGTTGCGCAACAACCTGGTGGTGGCGACGGTCATGTCCAACCTCGGCTTCCGCAAGTCCATGCAGGAGGCGGGGATCGACCTGGTGGAGACCAAGGTGGGCGACCGCTACGTGATGGAGGCGCTTCTGGAGAGGAAGGGCGTGCTGGGAGGCGAGCAGTCCGGCCATGTCATCTTCCTCGACAAGGGAAAGACCGGCGACGGGCTCCTCACCGCGGTGCGCCTCCTCGATGTCATGGCCGGCACCGGCAAGGAGCTGCGCCGCCTCCGGGCGGAGTGCATAACCGAGTACCCCCAGGTCCTGGAGAACGTGCGGGTCGGCCGTGACGCCGACCTGGCCGGAGCGTCCCGGGTGTGGGAGGAGGTAGCGGACGTGGAAGAGGAGCTGGGGAGCGAGGGACGGGTGCTGCTCCGGCCCTCCGGCACCGAGCCCCTCATCCGCGTGATGGTGGAGGCTCCTTCCCCCGAGACCGCCCGCAGCTATGCTGACCGTCTCGCTACGGTCGTCGCCCACGACCTGGGAAAGGAGGGATAGAGAGCCAGACCCACCACCGGCCACGACCCAATCCGTTTTCGCGCATCGAGTGCGGGCTATAGGCCGCAGATTGTGAGCGAAAACGAGTCGACCGCGAGTTGAGTCGACGCAGTCGACACGAGTAGCGCCAGATCTGCCCGGTGGCAGATGACGAGGTGGAAGGTGATCGAGTTCTTCGGCGGGTGCCTTCCCGGCCGTCCACGGTCGTGACGGATGGGACCAAAACCCGGAGGCGACTCCGGGGACAGAATCCCATCCGGTGTGGAGCCGGCCCGAGCCGGCGTCGTGGCCCTTGTACCTGAGCGATCGCGCCCCGTCGGGCGCGTCTCGAACAAGGAGCTTCACATGTGTGGAATCGTTGGATACGTCGGCCCGCGCCCGGTGACCGACGTGCTGGTGCCGGGTCTGACCCGGCTGGAGTACCGGGGATACGACTCGGCCGGCGTCGCCGTCCACGGCGGCCAGGGCCTCACCGTCGTCAAACGAGCCGGGAGGATGGCGGAGCTGTCTCAGGCCATCGCCCTCTCCCCCATCACCGACGGCCATGGGGGGATCGGCCACACCCGATGGGCGACCCACGGGGCCCCCAACACCGCCAATGCCCACCCCCATCAGGACTGCTCGGCGTCGGTGGCTGTGGTCCACAACGGGATCATCGAGAACTGGGCGGCCCTCAAGGCGGAGCTGGTGGCATCCGGCCACAGCTTCACCAGCGACACCGATACCGAGGTGCTGGCCCACCTGCTGGAGGAGAGGTCCCACCTGGATCTGGCCGGAGCCGTCCGGGAGGTGATGCGCAAGGCGGACGGCGCCCTCGCCCTGGTGGTGATGCGCGCTTCCGATCCCGACCTGATCGTGGGAGCCCGGCGCCACAGCCCGCTGGTGGTAGGCAGGGGAGACGGTGAGAACTTCATAGCCTCCGATATCCCCGCCTTCCTGGAGCACACCCGGGAGATGGTGGTGCTGGACGACGATCGGGTGGTGGAGGTGCGGGCGGGCTCCGTCCTGGTCACGGACCTGGATGGCGCCCGGGTCGAGCCCTCCCACCGCAAGGTCGAATGGGACTTCGAGGCGGCGGAGAAGGGGGGCTATCCCACCTTCATGCTGAAGGAGATCCACGAGCAGCCCGGAGCCATCGCCGACACGCTGTTGGGCAGGGTCGATTCGTCCGGGCGGGTGCAGCTACGGGAACTGGAGCTGGATGAGCGCCTGCTACGGGCCGTCGACAAGGTGTTCGTCGTCGCCTGCGGTACCTCCTATCACGCCGCCATGATGGCCAAGTACGCCATCGAGCGCTGGACCCGGCTGCCGGTGGAGATCGACATCGCCTCCGAGTTCCGGTACCGGGACCCGGTGCTGGACGCCCGGTCTCTGGTGGTGGGGATCAGCCAGTCGGGGGAGACGATCGACACCCTGGCCGCCATCCGCTACGCCAAAGCGCAGGGATCCACCGTCATCGGCGTGTCCAACGTGGTCGACTCGGCGCTGGCCCGGGACGCCGACGCCGTGCTCTACACCCGGGCCGGCCCCGAGATCGGCGTGGCCGCCACCAAGACGTTCACCACCCAGTTGGTGGTGATGCAGCTGCTGGGTCTGTACCTGGCCCAGGTCCGGGGAAGCATGGACCCGGGGGGCATCGAGCACCTCGTAACGGAGATGCGAAAGCTCCCAGAGGCGGTGGACGCGGTGCTGGAGCGCAACCAGGAGATAGAGGACATAGCGTCCAAGTTCGGGGACGTCCGGGACTTCTTCTTCCTGGGGCGCTCGGCCGATTTCCCCGTGGCGATGGAGGGGGCGCTCAAGCTGAAGGAGATCGCCTATGTGCGGGCCGAGGGTTACGCCGCCGGGGAGATGAAGCACGGTCCCATAGCCCTGATCGAGCCGGGGGTGGTCGTGGTGGGCACCGCCACCGACGAGCACGTCAAGACCAAGACCCTCTCCAACATGGAGGAGATGCGCGCCCGTGGCGGCGCCATCGTCCTGGTGGTGGAGGAGGGGGACGCCGATGTAGCCGACGTGGCGGACTACCTGATCGAGATCCCCCAGGGTCCCGATCTGATCGGCACGGTCACGGCCGTGGTTCCCCTCCAGCTTCTCGCCTACCACCTGGCGACGGCCAAGGGCCTGGACGTTGACAAGCCCCGGAACCTGGCCAAGACGGTCACGGTGGAATAGCCCCGCGAACCCCGGGTTCTGCCGCCCATCATCCGGGCTCCGGAACCCGGGGCTCGCCCACAGCCGTCAGCCGGAAGGCTCGGCGCGGGAGAACACCCGGACGCTGCGACCGCCCCCGCCCAGCACGTCGGCGTCGATGATCGCCCGGCTCCAGGGATGCACCGTGGCCGCCAGCCGCCGCGGTCTCCTCTCCCAGGGCCTCCCACGGAGGCAGCGACAGGCGGTCGGTCTCTCCTTCCACCCCCCGACGCAGCTCCCGGCCCGCCTCGGTCAACTCGTTGCTGCCCAGCCACCCCCTCTCCCGCAGGCTGTCCTCTCCCGTGGCCCAGTCCTCCTGGGACCAGCCCCGGCTTCGCCGGTAGAAATCGGGGTCGAACAGCTCCCCGGTGGCCGAATAGGACACCACCGCCTCCAGCCCGGACAGCCGGCGGCCATCAATGCATGCACGTGGCCGTCACCCCGGACTCCCGCAGGAGGGTGAGGGCGTGCCAGAGCCGGAGATGGGGCTCCTCCGGGGGAGGTACCGCGGCATGGGCGGCGAACAGGGGCCGCCCGCCCGGTGGACAGGCCGTGGAAGCCTCCAGGGCCACCTCCGCCGCCCAGGTCATCTCGGTCGATTCGACCGCCGGGCCCAGGAGCCGGCGCAGCGCGACATCGGCCACCCGGTAGCGGGTGCGGACGATCTCGGCCGGGGAGGCGACGCACCACACCTCCGGGACGAACCGCGCCACCGTGGCGGGATTGAAGTTGAAGAAGGTGGCAGACACCACCGACGCCTCTACCTTCCCCATCGCTGCGGCCCGGGGACCGAAATAGCCCATGCGGGGATGGGCCAGCCCCAGTTCCTCCCAGGCGGAGCGGGCCTCCGGCACGCTCTAGATCATGGCGTGCACCGGCTCCAGCGCCGCCCACATCCGCCGGGCGAAAGACGGGTCCATGGGCGGACGTTACCCCGGGTGGCGGCCGGGCATCCAGCCGGATGGCTAGTGAAGGGGAAGGGCCCGCGGCGCGCTTGGGTCGAGGCTCTGTGGTCACGAACCGGCCGGGACCGGATATCTCACAGGGCGTCCCTCAGGCCCGTCGGGACCGGGGGCGGCGTTGTATGGTCGATGGGCGGGCCACGGGCTGCTGACGCCCCCGGCACCCCATACTGGAGGTAGGAGATGCTCAAGCGTGTGACGGTGCTTCGCCGCCGTGACGACGTCGACGGCGACGTCGCGGTCGACCACTGGATGACGACCCATGCCGAGCTGGTCCACCGCGTGCCGGGTGTCGTGCGCTACGTGCAGAGGCCGTGCACGGCCAGCGCGGATTCGGCGAGCGATCCGGCGCTTCTCGGGATCGGCGAGGTATGGTTCGAGAGCCGGGACGATGCGGTCGCCGCCACCGAAGCCCCCGAGTGGAGCACGGTCGTCGACGACGCGCGAACCTTCGCCATCCTCCCCCCCGTGGCCGTCTGCTGGGTGGACGAATAGGGAGAGCCGCTCAACGTCGATCTCCGTCTCGCCAGAAGGCCCAGAACGAGATCAGCGGGCGGGACGGATGTTGCGGTTGACCCGGAAGAGGTTGTCGGGGTCGTACTCCGCCTTCACCCGGGACAGCCGATCGAGGTTCTTCCGGTAGGAGCCGGCGATGCGGTCGGCCGCCTCGTCGTCGGTCTGGAAGTTGATGTAGTTCCCCCCGGTGGAGAAGGGGCGGAGGGACTGCCAGGCAGATCGGACCCATTCCCGGTTCGCCTCCGCGTCGGGGCTACCCGGAGGGAACATGGACTGGATGGCGCAGGCATGGCGGGCATCCCGGTTGCCCACGGCACCGTCGTCCTCGGCGAGCTCTTCGAGCGCGCCCTGGAGATGGAACAGGACGATCTGGTTGGCAGGGGCATCCATCCCCTCGAACTGGGCACGATACGTCTCCAGCAGCTCGTCGGGCAGATCGGTGAGGAACTCCGACTTCCAGTAGTACTGCATCCCCTTCGGCTGGGTGGCGTCGAGCATCGACTGCTGTGCCGAGTAGGGCTTCCTCTGGAGGATGTCCGCCCAGGGTCGGCCGTATCGGCGCAGATCCGCCAGGTCGGCTTCGGCACCCTCCGCGCTGCCCACGTGGTTGGCTACAACCGCGATCATCGGCCGACCGTGCTTGTCCTCTGGAAGCCAGGGCGCCGGTGGCGCATTCCTCATCAGCACGGCCAGTGTCAGGTCACGCGATGCCGAATCGGTGATCTCTCGGTATCGCTCCAGGACGCCTTCCGCTTCCTCCGCGGACCAGGCGATCAGTCCTCCGGTGATGTCCGGGCCCACCTCGTGCAGCCGGAAGGTGAATTCGGTCACGACGCCGAAGTTCCCGCCGCCCCCGCGCAGTGCCCAGAACAGCTCCTGGTTCTGCGTCCGGGACGAACGCAGTACCTCGCCCCCCGCAGTGACGATCTCCACTTCCTCCAGGTCGTCGACGGTCCATCCGAAGCGCCGCGTGAGATAGCCGAAGCCTCCGCCCAGGGTGAGTCCGGCTACTCCGGTCTCGGAGACGAAGCCCAGGGTCGTCGCCAGGCCGTGCTCCTCGGTGGCTCGATCGACCTCGCCCAGAGTGCAGCCGGCACCGACCCGGACGCGACGTCCCGGGACATCGACCGACACGTCCCGGAAGGCGGACATGTCCAGGGTCATGCCCCCGTCGGAGAGGGCCAGGCCGGCGATGTTGTGCCCGCCTCCCCTGATCGACAACTCGACGCCGTGGTCACGGGCCAGTCCGACGGTGTCGACCACGCCATCCATGTTGTGGGGGCGGATGACCAGCGCCGGCCTCCGCCGGACCATTCCGTTCCAGATCGTGGTCGCCTCCTCGTAGACGCCATCGCCCGGGTAGCCCACATCTCCCTGCAGGCGACCGGTGAACGACTCGAGGGAACCTGCCGGGATCCCCTGTGTCTGCCCGTCCAGGCCTCTCAGTTGCAGCAGGCTCACATGGATCTCCCTTCACTCCGCCCGGAGGCGCTTCGCCTCCCGGGTCCCGGTCCTTCACCTGTCAGGACGCAACCGGCGCCGATCGGATTGCTCCCGCCCGCGCCCCGACGTCCACTCCCGATGATGGGGGACCGGCGCGGCTGCGTCAGTTCGGATTCCGAACTGCGATAGGGCGATTGAGAGCCGACAATGGGAGGATGACGCGGAGCTATGGCCAGTACTGCCCGGTCGCCAAGGCATCGGAGCTGCTCGGCGACCGGTGGAACCTGCTCATCGTCCGGGAGCTCTTGTTCGGTCCCATCCGCTTCACCGAGATGGAGCGGGGCCTGCCGGGGATCTCCCGATCCGTCCTGGCGGATCGACTCCGGAGGCTCCGGGAGGCGGGGATATGCACGAAGACAGTCGACGGTGCATACCGGTTCACCGAGGCGGGGGAGGCCCTCCGCCCGGTGGTGCAGTCGATGGGGGAGTGGGTGGCCCGCTGGATCCTGACAGACCCCACCCCGGCGGAGGCGGATCCCCATCTCCTGGTGCTGTTCATCTCCCGTCACGTCGATCGGGAGGCATTGCCCGACCATCGGGTCGTGCTGGAGTTCCGCTTCACCGGTGATGGCGAGCCGGTCTGGCTGACCCTGGAGCCCGGCGATGTGTCGGTGGAGTCGCTGCTGCCCGATGCGGATGAGTGGCGGTCACTCGACCTCGACGCGTTCTGGGCGCGGCTGCCCGCGCTGGACACGGCGG